>NZ_JBIBGE010000009.1:0-195066 GCF_042956345.1 Pseudomonas sp. NPDC008258 | reverse complement strand
AAGAACGCCGGTTTGTTGATGTGTTTGCTCGCACGAACATCATCCATCAAACCGGCGTTCTTGTTTCTGTCTTTCCCGGGATTCCGTGAAGAACCAAAAAAAAGCCCACCATATCGGTGGGCCATAAGGGCGTAGGGAGCAACGCACAACAAATTCGGGTCAGGCGACCAGGGTGCCTGGTTGCAGCTGTTCAACCAGGGCTTGCGCCGAGGCGAGGGTTGGCATCGGGCCGCTTACGGCTTCGCCGTTACGTACCAGGTACCAGCACGCCAGCAGGCCCTGCTCACGCAGTGAAGTGGGAACGGCGCTGCCGACAACGGACATGATCTGGATAGTGGCCATGGGGACCTCCTGTGAAACATGGCTCTACCATACGCAGCAGCCTGGGCGGTTTGAAATCAACTTCCTCGATAGTGGTCATTAGTTCTATCAACCGTTACCAGCGCGGTGGGCCGTAATACACCGGCGGCGGGCCGTAGTACGTGCGATAGCCCGGGGGCGGTGGCGCAGGCGCGTAGTACGGCTGGTAGTACACCGGCTGTGGTGGCGGTTGCACGTACACCGGTGGCGGCCCGTAATAGACCGGCTGGCGTTCGACATAAACGGTACGGTCACGCCCGCCATATACCGTCGCCCCGACCACGGCACCGACCACCGCCGCACCTAGCAGCGGGCCGGGCCCATACCAACCACCGCCACCATGGCCGCCGTGCGCGGCAACAGGCCCGCTGGCAGCCAAGGCACCGACCAGCAGGGCGATTCCGGGAATGAGACGGTTCATAAAACAACCTCGCAGGAAAACCCCACGTTCGGGGCCTTACTACTATGACTCCGGTCTTCGTCAGCTGAGCACAGGGGAACGGTAAAGGTTGTGTAAGGGACGACCAGTGGTTACCTCTGTTACGCTGCACAAACGTTTCAGTTATGACAAAGGAGCAGGTTATGTCGACAACTCCAAGCAGGGACACTGTCCTGTGCATCTCACTGGCCGGTCGCCCTGGCACCTTCGGCGTGCGTTTTCACAACCACCTGTACCAACAGCTGGGTCTGGATTTCTACTACAAGGCGATGCGCACCGATGACTTGCCAGCAGCCGTGGCAGGTATCCGTGCATTGGGGATCCGCGGGTGCGGTGTGTCGATGCCGTACAAGGAGGCCTGTATGGCCTTGGTCGACGAAATCGACCCGTCGGCGGCGGCCATCGAGTCGGTCAATACCCTGGTCAATGCTGATGGCCACCTGAAGGCCTACAACACCGATTACCTGGCCGTGCGTCAGTTGCTGGCCCAGCATCAGGTAGACCCGGGCACCGCCTTTGCCCTGCGGGGAAGTGGGGGCATGGCCAAGGCCGTGGCCAGTGCCTTGCGGGACGCCGGGTTTACCGAAGGCATCATCGTTGCGCGCAACGAGCAGGCCGGGCGGCAGCTGGCGGATGTGTGTGGCTACCGCTGGCAGCCTGAACTGGGAGATATCTGCCCGCCAATGCTGGTGAATGTGACACCGATCGGGATGGCGGGGGGGCCGCAGGCTGAGGAACTGGCGTTTTCCGAACATGCCATTGCGGCGGCGGAGCGGGTGTTCGATGTGGTGGCGATGCCGGCGCAGACGCCGTTGATCCGCCGGGCGCAGGCGCTGGGCAAGCCGGTCATCACCGGGTTGGCGGTGATTGCCTTGCAGGCGCTGGAGCAGTTTGTGCTGTACACCGGGGTGAGGCCGACGCAGGAGCAAGTGGATGCGGCGGTGGCGTACGCCCGGGATATCTAGTTACTCCTGCACTGGCCTCTTCGCGGGCAAGCCCGCTCCCACAGGTACTGCACAGATTTCAGGTTGTGTGAGTTTCCTGTGGGAGCGGGCTTGCCCGCGAAGAGGCCGGTACAGGCTGTCGAGGGATCAGAACACCTTGTGCCCTTCGTCCAGCTGCTGATCCACCAAAGCCCGGCCATGGGCCAGCGACACGTGCTGCGCGTTTTCAAGGTCTGAGAAAAACTTCATCGGCATCGACATGCGCCTGCTGGTATGCCCGTCAGGGGCGGTGATCAGGCAGCCGGCGGCATAGGGCAGGGGGGAGTCGGGGTGTGGCATCACGCTGGCGGTGATGGTGTGCTTGCGGTATTCACAGTGAAGAGATTGCATCGTCCTTACCTCGCTGTGGCATGTGAAGCAGTTACCTTCATATACCACAGCAAGGGGCCGGGAGTTCCCGGCCCGACGAGCGAACGACGATGAACGCCTAGCCTTTCAGCTCGGTTGGCTGGATCACTTCCACCCAGTAACCGTCCGGGTCCTTGACGAAGGCCAGGTGGTTCATGCGCCCGTCCTGCAGGCGTTTCTGGAACGGTACGTCCAGTGCTTCGAAGCGGGCACAGGCGGCGCGCACGTCCGGCACCGAAATGCAGATGTGGCCAAAGCCACGCGGGTCGGTGTTGCCGTTGTGGTAGGCAAACCCGGCATCGTTTTCGGTGCCGTGGTTGTGGGTCAGTTCCAGCACGCCAGGGATCGACTTCATCCACTGGTGGCGTGCGGCGTCATCGGCAGGGATTTGCGCCGGGTCGACCAGCGCCAGGAAGTACAGGCTGAAGGCGGCTTCGGGGAAGTCGCGCTTGTCCACCAGGCGGAAGCCCAGCACGCGGGTGTAGAAGTCCAGCGACTTCTCGATGTCCTTGACCCGCAGCATGGTGTGGTTGAAAACGAACTGGGCAGTGGCGGTGTCCGGCTGGGCAGTGACGCCAGGCAGGGTTTGCAGATCGTGCAGGCTCATGGGAACTCCTGAGACGGGGCCGGGCGCAGGGCACCGGCAAAACAGACAGGCTGGCCATGATACGGCAGTGCGCCGATAGCGCAAATGAAAGCGCCCTGCACGAGGCAGGGCGCTGGAATTAGAGGCCCGCATGTGCGGGCGCGTGGGGTCGCTAGTCCTTTAGCTGTCTCGATACTGAGCCAGCCCTTGTGAAAAAAGTGTGAAGTGGGCGTTGACGTTTCATCAGCGCACCCAACTTTCAACCGTGGCGGCCCCGTACTGTTCCTTCCAGGCCTTGAGACCACGGTGGTTGCCGCCTTTGGTCTCGATTCGCTCGCCAGTGTGCGGGTTTTGATACACCTTTACCACGCGCGGGCGGCGCGTTTGCTTGGGCGCGGTGCTGGCAACCCTGGTCACGGCTTTGGGGTCGAGGATGGCGATGATATCGCGCAGGCTCTTGTCATAGCTTTTCATCAGGCCGACTAGTTTCTGCTCGAATTCGATTTCGCGTTTGAGGCCGGCATCCTTTTTCAAGGCTTCCAGTTGCGCCATTTGCTCCTGGAGCGCTTTTTCGGCAGCACGAAACTCTGCAAGTCTGGACACTGTAATCACTCCTGTACGTCGGTCGTGGCAGGGCGTGACGAACATTGAATACACATAAAACGCCAGCCACGCGGGTGGGTTCCGCTGTTCGCTGATATCGAGTGTAGTCATTCATTGCTACTGGGTAAACTGCAAACTTTTGTAAGTAAGGTGGGAACTTTCCTAGTTTTGCGTGCGGTATTTTCCGATTTTTTGGCGGTTGCCTTCCGGCACGTTTAGACCATGGTCCAATGGGCCATGCCAGAGCCTTTGCGCGATCATTTCAGATGATGGTCGGCGATTGTCCGGCCGTGTCGCAGTACCGTGGCCAGTGCGTGCCACAGTGTGTTAATTCGCCTTTGATTCTGGATGTATCTCCGCATGTTTCCCCCATCTCCTCTCGCCTGCGGGCGTCGTGTTGCCGGCCTGTTCCTGTTGTGTGCCGGTGCCAATGCCCAGGCCGCCGGTTTTCTTGAAGACAGCAGTGCCAAGGTTGAAGCACGCAATGTCTATTTCAACCGGGATTTTCGTGACGGCCACACAAGCTCCACTCAGGGCGCGTCAAAGCGGGAAGAGTGGGCGCAAGGTTTTATCCTGAATGTACAGTCGGGTTATACCCAGGGGCCGGTGGGTTTTGGTGTTGACGCCCTGGGCATGTTCGGCTTCAAGCTCGACTCCAGCCCGGCAGACAGTAACAGCGGCTTGCTGCCGTCTTCGGGCCACGATCCGCGGCATTCGGCTGACCAGTACGCGAAGATGGGGCTGGCGGCCAAGGTCAAGGTGTCCAATACCGTGCTCAAGTACGGCTCGATGATGCCGGATGTACCCTTGCTCAAGTACAACGACGGTCGCCTGCTGCCCACCCTGTTCCATGGCGCCATGCTTACCTCCGAGGAGGTACGCGACTTCAGGTTCACCCTGGCCCGCCTGGACAAGTACACCGCACGCGACTCCACTGACCGCCAGGACATTCGCGTGCATTGCAAGAACAAGCGCTATGCCTGCGATACCGAGGCTGATCACTTTGACCTGGCCGGTGTCGATTACCGTTTCAACGAGCGGCTCTCTGCCCAGTACCAGGTGGCGAAACTTGAGAATATCTACCGGCAGCACTTCCTTGGCCTGGTGGCCAGCCAGCCGTTGGCAGTGGGTAGCGTGTCTGCCGACCTGCGCCTGATCAAGAGTGATGACATTGGCAATGCCCGCGCCGGTGAAATCGACCATCGCGCCTTCAGCGCAATGCTCGGCTACAGCCTGGGCGGCCACAAGGTCAGTGCCGGCTGGCAGCGCATGTACGGCGACAGCGCCATGCCTTATCTGGATGGCAGTAACCCCTACCTGGTGAACTATGCGCAGGTCAACGATTTCGCCGCTGCACAGGAGCGTTCCTGGCAGGTGCGTTATGACTACGACTTCAAGGCACTGGGTGTGCCTGGGCTGACCTTCTTCACCCGTTATATCAATGGTGACAACATCAAAGTGCCGGGCAGCATGGCCGAAGGCCAAGAGTGGGAACGCGACACCGAGTTCAAGTACCAGGTGCAAAGTGGCACGTTCAAGGATGTCAGTGTACGCCTGCGTAATTCCACTTACCGCAGTAACTACGAAAAGTGGGCACGCGACATGGATGAGACGCGGGTTATTGTCAGCTACAACTTCTCGATCTTCTAAGCGGTCGCTTTGCCAAATACCGGCAGCCGCCTGACAATGGCTGCTGGTTCCCGTAAAGGGCAGGGCAATGAAAGACCTGTTGTTGATCGGTATCGGCCCGGGCGACCCGCGCCAGATCACCTATGAGGCGGTCGACGCGCTGCGTAGCGCCTGCGTGTTCTTCGTGCTCGACAAGGGCGACGGCAAGGATGAACTGGTGCGCCTGCGCAAGGCTATTTTGCAACGCTATCGACCCGAAGGCGGGTATCGGCTGGTGCAGGTGGCCGACCCCTTGCGCGATGGCCGGGCCAGTGACTACCTGGGTGCGGTGCAGGACTGGCACAGGCAGCGCGCCGGGCTGTATGCCCAATTGATCGAGCAGGAAATCGGCGACGGGGAAACCGGCGCCTTTCTGCTGTGGGGCGAGCCCACCCTGTACGACAGCACCTTGCGCATTCTCGACCTGGTCCGCGATCGCGGCGTGGCACTGCGTCTGCAGGTTGTCCCGGGTATCAGCAGTGTGCAGGCGCTGGCAGCGCGTCATCAGGTGCCGCTCAACCGTGTCGGCGAGCCGCTGACTGTGCTGCCTGGGCGGCGTCTGGCCGGGCAGGGGCAGGTCGACAACGTGGTGGTGATGCTCGACGGGCAGTGTGCGTTTGCCCAGCTTGATGACCCTGGGTTGATGATTTACTGGGGTGCTTACCTGGGGACCGAGGATGAGGTGCTGATTGCCGGGCCGTTACAGGCGGTCAAGGCGCAGATTCTACAAGTGCGTGAGCGGGAGCGGCGGCGCAAGGGGTGGATCATGGATACCTACCTTTTGCGCAGGGAACTGTGAAGTGTGTTGCCTGTGCCGGCCTCTTCGCGGGTAAACCCCCACAGGGGATCTCACAGACTGAAGGTTTGTGCTCTTGTGGGAGCGGGTTTACCCGCGAAGAGGCCGGCACAGCCAACACAAGTTTCAAGCCTGGCCCAGAATGGCCACCACCTTGTCCCGCAACTGGTCGATACTGAACGGCTTGCCGATCATGTGCATGCCCTCGGGCACATTGAGGCTGTCGGCATAACCACTGGCGAACAGCACGGGCAGCAGCGGGCGCAATTCGCGCGCCTTGCCTGCCAGCACTTCGCCGCGCATGTCCGGCAAGCCCACATCGGTCATCATCAGTGCCAGTGCCTGGCTTGGGTCTTCGAGCACCCGCAGGGCGGCTGTCGCATCTTCTGCCTCGATGACCGTGTAGCCCAGCTCGTCGAGCACTTCGACCATCAGCATACGAACGATGTCGTCGTCTTCGACTACCAGAAGGTGCATGGTTCGGGTCCTGTGCAATGAATGTCTTTAATCTGTGCACCGCATGGCAGCAGAAGTTCCCGAGGATACCGATACGTGCAATCAGATGGAACGATTGGCGCACACTACCTTCAAATACTGGCTAAATGCCCTGCCAGACCCGGCAAAGCTGGTTAGACTCGCTTAACAGGACGGCGCAGTGGCAGATAACGACAACAATTGATCCGCCACGCTTTCAATGGACTTTTTTTGCTTGGGCCTTCTCACATGATTCAAACAGCCTCGATGGACCAACGTAGCTTTCGCAAGCTGTTGAGCCGAAACGTCGGCCTGCCTCTGGGCGTGGGCCTGTTGGGGGCCGTGGCATTTGTCGCGGTGATCAACTACCTGCTGTCAGCCATGCAGTGGGTCGAACACACTGACCGGGTCATCGGCAATGCCAACGAGACGGTCAAGCTGTCGATCGACATGGAAACCGGCATGCGCGGCTTCCTGATCACTGGCGACGAGCGTTTTCTCGACCCCTACGAGGTGGCCAAGCCGCGCATTCTTGGCAGCCTGCAAAGCTTGCGGGGCATGGTCGCGGACAACCCGCAGCAGGTTGACCGCATCGACCGTCTGATTGCCTTGCAGCAAGCCTGGAACAACTTCGGCAGCGAGATGATTGCCCTGCGCCGCAGCCAGGGTGACTACCAGGCGTCGGTCGGCAATGGCCGGGGCAAGCGCCTGACTGACGAAGTCCGCAAGGAGTTCGACGCCCTTATCGGCACCGAACAGCAACTGCGCATGGCCCGTAACGAAAAGGTCAGTAGCGTCACTGTTACCGCTATATCGGTATTCGTGCTGTTCATTGTTGGCCTCAGCGCCTTGCTGGCTTACCTGGGCCGTCGCGACCTGCTGGCGTTGTCGAGCAATTACGAAGAAAACTTCAAGGCGCAGCAGCGCGCGGCCGAGCGCCTGGAGCATCAGGCCTGGCTGCGCAATGGCCAGACCCAACTGGCCGAGCAGGTGCTGGGCCAACTGACGCTGCCCATGCTGGGTGACAACATTTTGCGTTTCTTTGCCAGCTACCTGGGTAGCGTGGTGGGGGCGGTCTATGTGCGTGACGAGCACGGGCGGCTGGTGCGGGTGGCTACCTATGGCCTGGATGCAGAAGAACAGGCACGGGAGCAAGTTAAAGGTGATCATGACGGCTTGTTGGCTCAGGCTGTTCGCGAAGGTCGTCTGCTTTGCCTTGAGGACCTGCCTGAAGACTATTACCGCATGAGTTCCGGTCTGGGCAGCGGCCTGCCACGCAATGCCCTGCTGATGCCGGCAACTGACGACGGCCATATCAACGGTGTGGTTGAACTGGGCTTCCTGCGCCCCCTGGAGGCGCGTGATCACGAAATGATGGAGCGCCTGGGCGGCAACCTTGGCATTTCCATCGAAAGTGCCCGCTACCGCCAGCGCCTGCAGGAAGTGCTGGCCGAGACCCAGCAACTGAACGAAGAGCTGCAAGTGCAGCAGGAAGAGCTGAAAACCGCCAACGAAGAGCTGGAAGAGCAGTCCCGTGTGCTCAAGGAGTCGCAGGCCTACCTTGAAACCCAGCAGGCGGAGCTTGAGCAGACCAACGAGCAGTTGTCCGAGCGCACCGAGGCGCTGGACCGCAAGAACGACGAGCTGATGCAGGCCCAGGATGAACTGCAGGCGCGTGCCGACGAGCTGCAACGCTCCAGCAAGTACAAGTCCGAATTCCTTGCCAACATGTCCCACGAACTGCGCACGCCGCTGAACAGCTCGCTGATCCTGGCCAAGCTGCTGTCGGAGAACGCCGAGGGCAACCTTAGCGACGAGCAGGTCAAGTTCGCCGATTCTATCTATTCGGCGGGCAATGACCTGCTCAACCTGATCAACGACATTCTCGACATCGCCAAGGTTGAGGCCGGCAAACTTGAAGTGCGCCCGGAAAGCACCCAGGTGGAGCGACTGGTCGAGGGCCTGCGTGGTATGTTCGAGCCGTTGGCGGGTCACAAGGGCCTGGCTTTTGAGGTAAATGCCGAACCGAACGTGCCGGCCACCTTGTTCACCGACCGCCAGCGCCTGGAGCAGATCCTCAAGAACCTGTTGTCCAACGCCATCAAGTTTACCGAACGCGGCCGGGTCAGCCTGAACATCGGTTACCAGCCCGGCACAGGCATTGTCTTTGCCGTGCGCGATACCGGCATCGGCATTGCCGTTGACCAGCAGCAGGCGATTTTCGGCGCTTTCCACCAGGTAGATGGCACCAGCAACCGCCGCTATGGCGGCACTGGCCTGGGCTTGTCGATTTCCCGCGACCTGGCCCATTTGCTCGGTGGGCAGATCAGCGTCGACAGCAGCCCCGGCCAAGGCAGCGTGTTCAGCCTGATCCTGCCCGAACGCTTCGAGCGTGCCGGGCAGGATATCGAACCCCTCAGCCTGCGCCCGGCAGTCGACACCCTGCCACCCGCACCGCAGGTGCCGGTGCTGGCCGCCCCGAAACGCCCGCTGCTGGCGTTTGACGACGACCGCGAGCGTGCGCCGTTCGGCAACCGCTGCATCCTGGTGATCGAGGACGAGCCAAACTTTGCCCGCATTCTGTTCGACCTGGCCCACGAACTGGGTTACAGCTGCCTGGTGGCACAGGGCGCCGACGAAGGCTTCGAGCTGGCTGCCCAGTACGTTCCCGATGCAATCCTGCTGGACATGCGCCTGCCCGACCATTCCGGCCTGACCGTGCTGCAACGCCTGAAAGAGCAGGCCAGCACCCGGCATATCCCTGTGCATATCATTTCTGTCGAAGACCGGGTCGAGGCCGCCATGCACATGGGCGCCATCGGTTATGCCGTCAAACCCACCAGCCGCGAAGAACTGAAAGAAGTGTTCGCCCGCCTGGAAGCCAAGCTGACGCAAAAGCTCAAGCACATCCTGCTGGTGGAAGACGACGACCTGCAGCGCGAGAGCATTGCCCTGCTGATTGGCGACGACGACGTGGAAATCACTGCCGTGGCGATGGCCCAGGATGCCCTGGAACTGCTGCGTGAGAACATCTACGACTGCATGATCATCGACCTCAAGCTGCCCGACATGCTCGGCAACGAGCTGCTCAAGCGCATGACCGCCGAGGATATCCGTTCTTTCCCGCCGGTGATCGTGTATACCGGTCGCAACCTCACCCGCGAAGAAGAAGCCGACCTGCTCAAGTATTCGCGTTCGATCATCATCAAGGGCGCACGCTCGCCGGAGCGCCTGCTGGATGAAGTGACGCTGTTCCTGCACAAAGTCGAGTCGCAGTTGTCCAACGAACGCCAGCGCATGCTCAAGACAGCGCGTAGCCGCGACAAGGTGTTCGAGGGCCGCAAGGTGCTGCTGGTGGACGACGATGTGCGTAATATCTTCGCCCTCACCAGTGCCTTGGAGCACAAGGGTGCGATCGTCGAAATCGGCCGTAATGGGCGTGAGGCCATTGAGCGCCTGGAGCAGCATGACGACATCGATCTGGTGCTGATGGACGTGATGATGCCGGAAATGGACGGCTTCGAAGCCACCCGCCTGATCCGCCAGCAACCGCGCTGGCGCAAGCTGCCTATCATCGCCGTGACCGCCAAGGCCATGAAGGATGACCAGCAGCGTTGCCTGCAGGCGGGCGCCAATGATTACCTGGCCAAACCGATCGACCTGGACCGCCTGTTCTCGCTGATCCGTGTATGGCTGCCGCAACTGGAGCGAATTTGACTAGCGAACGTAACACCGACATCGAAATCCGCTTGCTGATCGAGGCCATCTACCTCAAGTACAGCTACGATTTTCGCAATTATTCCGGCGCTTCGATCAAGCGCCGGATCCTGCATGCGCTGCGCCAGTTCGACTGCCTGACAGTGTCGGCGCTGCAGGAGCGCGTGCTGCACGACCCGGGCATGTTCATGCAGTTGCTGCAGTACCTGACGATTCCGGTCAGCGAGATGTTCCGGGACCCGGGGCATTTCCTGGCGCTGCGTAACGAAGTGGTGCCGCTGTTGCGCACCTGGCCGTCGATCAAGGTGTGGATTGCGGGCTGCAGCACAGGCGAGGAGGTGTATTCCATGGCCATCCTGCTGCGCGAGGAAGGCCTGCTGGAGCGCACCATCATCTATGCCACCGACATCAACCCGCACTCGCTGGACAAGGCCAAGCAGGGCATCTATTCGATGCAGAGCATGCGCGAGTATGCCGAAAACTACCGCATCGCCGGTGGGCGCCGGGACTTTTCCGAGTACTACACCTCGGCCTACGGCAACGCCATCATGGACAGCACTCTGCGCGACAACGTGACCTTCGCCGACCACAGCCTGGCCACTGACAGTGTGTTTTCCGAAACCCAGCTGGTGTCGTGCCGCAACGTACTCATTTATTTCAACAAAGCGCTGCAGGACCGTGCTTTGGGCCTGTTCCATGAGTCGCTGTGCCACCGCGGTTTCCTGGTGCTGGGCAGCAAGGAATCGGTGGACTTTTCAGCTTACGGCGGCCATTTTCAGCCGCTGGTCAAGCCTGAACGGATCTACCGCAAATCATGAACGGCGTGAGTGCGGTAGTGATCGGTGCTTCGGCGGGCGGGGTGACGGCACTGTTCACCGTGCTCGGTGGGTTGCCCATCGGTTTCGGTATCCCGGTCATCTGCGTGCTGCATCTGCCCGATAACCGCCACAGCCAGTTGGCCGAGGTGCTGCAACGGCGTTTGCAGCGCCCGGTGTGCGAGGCCCGCGACAAGCAACCGGTCGAGCCCGGGCAGGTTTATGTGGCCGGGCCTGGTTACCACTTGTCGGTAGAACGCGACTTCACCTTGTCGCTGAGCCAGGAGCCAGCGCTGCATTTTTCCCGGCCATCGATCGATTTCCTGTTCATGTCGGCGGCCGATGCCTACGGTGACGGCCTGCTTGGCGTGCTGCTGACCGGTGCCAATGAAGACGGTGCCGAAGGCCTTGCCTACATCAAGAACAGCGGGGGCCGGACAATCGTTCAGGACCCTCGCGACGCACAGGTTGCGCTGATGCCCGAGGCCGCCCTGGCCCTGCACCAGCCTGACCATATACTTCCTTTGAGTGGCATCGAGCAGTTGCTCGCCGCCCTGGAACCCAGCGCATGTTAAGCCACACCATCGCCAAACTGCTGATCGTCGATGACCTTCCGGAGAACCTGCTGGCCCTCGACGCCCTGATCCAGGGTGAAGACCGCAAGGTGCACCAGGCCCAGTCTGCAGAAGCCGCGCTGTCGCTGTTGCTCGAACACGAGTTCGCCCTGGCCATCCTCGATGTGCAGATGCCGGGCATGAACGGTTTCGAGCTGGCCGAGCTGATGCGCGGCACGGAAAAGACACGCAATATTCCCATCGTGTTCGTCACTGCTGCCGGGCGCGAGATGAACTACGCCTTCAAGGGCTACGAAAGTGGCGCGGTAGACTTTTTGCACAAGCCGCTCGACACCATGGCGGTAAAAAGCAAGGTATCGGTGTTTGTCGACCTGTACCGCCAGCGCAAGGTGCTCGACCGCCAGTTGCAGGCACTGGAGCGCAGCCGCCAGGAGCAGGAACTGCTGCTGGCCCAGCTACAGGCCGCACGCGCTGAACTGGAGCACGCTGTGCGTATGCGCGATGACTTCATGTCGATCGTTTCCCACGAGGTGCGCACGCCGCTCAATGGCTTGATCCTGGAAACCCAGCTGCGCAAGATGCACCTGGCCCGTGGCAACCTTGCAGCGTTCAGTGGCGACAAGTTGCAGGCGATGGTCGAGCGCGACGAACGGCAGATCAACAGCCTGATCCGCCTGATCGAAGACATGCTCGATGTGTCGCGTATCCGTACCGGCAAGCTGTCGCTGCGGCCCAAAGCTTTCGACCTGAGCCAGCTGGTGCGTGGCCTGGTGGAGAATTTTGCGGCCCAGGCCACCGCGTTGGACACGCACATCGAGTTGCAACGCTGTGAGCCACTGCAAGGTGAGTGGGACGAATTTCGCATTGAACAAGTGGTGGCCAACCTGTTGTCCAATGCCTTGCGTTATGGTGAACGCAAGCCGGTTCACGTCCGTGTTTTCAGGCAGGACGGCGTGGCGTGCGTGCAAGTGCAGGACCAGGGTATCGGTATTGGTGCGGCCAACCAGCAACGTATTTTCCAGCAGTTCGAGCGGGTGGCTGCTCAACAGGCCAGTGGCGGGTTGGGCTTGGGGCTGTACATATCGGAACAGATCGTGCACGCCCATGGCGGCTGCATAAAGGTTGAAAGTGCAGAGGGCCAAGGTGCCACCTTTACCTTGCAATTGCCGCTGGCAACATACGAACAACAAAACGACCAGGCGCGGGCAACCTCTGCATGAGCTTGGGGTCTGATGGCCAACTGTAAGTATTTCAAGGCGTTAACATGAGTGAAGATGCACAAGATGTGGTGCTGGTCGTCGAGGATGAACCAGCGATTCGCATGATCTTGCGTGATTACCTGGCGGGCGAGGGGTATCACGTGCTGGTAGCTGAAGACGGCGAGCAGGCGTTCGCGATTCTGGCCAGCAAACCCCATTTGGACCTGATGGTGACGGACTTCCGGTTGCCCGGGGGGATCTCGGGGGTGGACATTGCCGAGCCTGCGGTCAAGTTGCGGCCGGATCTGAAGGTGATCTTCATCAGCGGCTACCCGGCGGAGATTCTCGAATCCGGCAGCCCGATCACCCGCAAGGCACCGATCCTGGCCAAGCCATTTGACCTGGATACCCTGCATGAGCAGATTCAGGCACTGCTGCGTTAAAGCTGATGGCCCTATCGCCGGCAAGCCAGCTCCCACAGGTACTGCACAGATTTTGAGAACTGCAAAGTACCGGTGGGAGCTGGCTTGCCGGCGATAGGGCCAGTACAAGCTACCGCAGGGTCCGCTCTATCCCCCCCATCAACATACTCTCCATCAACCCCAGCCCCTGTTCCTCAGGCAACGCCTTCAGCATCCCCGGCAGCTGGTTCAGCAGCGTCGCCACCACATGTGCCGTCGCCACCAGCGCTTCCCCCTGCAACTTCGCCTGTGGCGCGATCAGCCTCAGCAGCCCTGCCTCATAACGCGAACGCAACAACGCTAAACGCCCCCGCTGCTCGTCACTCAGGCAGCACAAATCCCGCTCGGCCAGCCGAAACTGCAGGGGCCGCTCGGCATGCAACTGCCAGTGCGCCGCAATCAGGCAGCTCAACGCCGACGCCCCGCGGGCCATGGCCCGACGGCCTTGGTCCAGGGTGGCCTGTAGCTCCTCGTACAACTCCTCGATCAAGTCGTACAGCAGGTCCTGCTTGCTGGGGAAATGATGGTAGAGCGAGCCCGCGGTCAGCCCTATATGGGCTGCCAGTTCGCGCATGCTGACCTGGCCAAAGCCCTTTTCGGCAAACAGCGCCATGGCCTGGTCACGTCGCTCTTCAAAGCTGGCACAGCGCATTGCGGCATTGACCGGGGGCATGGCGCATGGTCCTCAGTAGGTGAAGAAACCGCGGCCGCTCTTGCGCCCCAGCCAACCGGCCGCGACCATTTCCTTGAGCAGTGGGGCAGGGCGGTATTTGCTGTCGTTGAAGCCCTCATGGAAGGCCTCCATGATCGCCAGCAGCGTGTCCAGGCCAATCAGGTCGGCCAGCGCCAGCGGGCCGATGGGCTGGTTGCAGCCCAGGCGCATGCCGGTGTCGATGTCTTCGGCGCTGGCCAGGCCTTCCTGGCGCACGAAGATGGCTTCGTTGATCATTGGCACCAGGATGCGGTTGACCACGAAACCCGGGCGGTTGCCGGCGGTGATCGGTGTCTTGCCGACCTTTTCGGTCACCACCAGCGCCTGGGCGTAGGTGCTGTCGCTGGTCTGCAGGCCACGGATGATTTCCACCAGCGCCATCATCGGCACCGGGTTGAAGAAGTGCACGCCAATGAAGCGCTCGGGGTGCTCGATGCTGGCGGCCAGCTGGGTGACCGACAGCGACGAAGTGTTGGTGGCGATCAGGCAGTTGGCGGCGACGTTGGCCGCCACTTGCTGCAGGATGCGCTGCTTGAGTTGCAGGTTTTCAGTGGCGGCTTCGATCACCAGCTGCGCCGCGCTGAGCTGGGTATAGTCCGTGCTGGTGCGAATGCGGGCCCTGGCGGCGGTTGCCTTGTCCGCATCCAGGGTGCCTTTGCTGACCTGGCGTTCGAGGTTCTTGCTCAAGGTGGTTACGCCGCGCTCCAGCGCCGCGTCGGAAACGTCCACCAGCAGCACCTGATAGCCAGCTACCGCGCACACCTGGGCAATGCCGTTGCCCATGGTGCCAGCGCCGATCACCGCGATCTGTTCAATGCTCATGTGTCAGCCTCCCTCAGACGCGCTCGAAGACCACGGCAATGCCTTGGCCGCCACCGATGCACATGGTTGCCAGCGCGTAACGACCCTGGATGCGCTGCAGCTCATGGATGGCCTTGGTGGCAATGATCGCGCCAGTGGCGCCGACCGGGTGGCCCAGGGAGATGCCGGAACCGTTGGGGTTGACCTTTTCCGGGTCGAAGCCCAGCTCACGGGCCACGGCGCAGGCCTGGGCGGCGAACGCTTCGTTGGACTCGATCACATCCAGGTCCTGCACGGTCAGACCGGTCTTTTCCAGCACCTTGCGGGTGGCCGGGATCGGGCCCAGGCCCATCAACTCGGGCTCGACACCGGCATGGGCGTAACCCACCAGGCGCGCCAGTGGTTTCAGGCCCAGGCGGCGCACTGCATCACCCGTGGCCAGCACCAGGCCAGCGGCGCCATCGTTGATGCCGCTGGCGTTGCCGGCGGTGACGGTGCCGTCTTTCTTGAACACCGGTTTCATGCCGGCCAGCTGCTCTGCGGTCACTTCACTACGCACATGTTCGTCGACGCTGAACTGCACACTGCCTTTACGGGTTTTCAGTTCCAGCGGCACGATCTGGCTGTCGAAGCGGCCTTCGGCAATGGCACGGGCGGCGCGGCGCTGACTGGCAAGGGCCAGCTCGTCCTGCATTTCGCGGGTGATGCCGTGTTTGGCCGAGACGTTTTCGGCGGTGATGCCCATATGGAAGTGCTGGAACGGGTCCTGCAGCACGCCGACGGTGTAGTCGATGCCTTGCAAGTCACCCATGCGGGCGCCCCAACGCGCCTGTGGCAGCAGGTAGGGGCCACGGCTCATGGATTCGGCGCCGGCTGCTACAGCCACATCGGTGTCCCCCAGCAACAGGCCTTGGGCCGCGGAAACGATGGCCTGCAAGCCCGAGCCGCACAGGCGGTTGACGTTGAACGCCGGGGTTTCCTTGGGGATGCCGGCGTTCATCGCCGCCACCCGGGCCAGGTAGGCGTCGCGCGGCTCGGTCGGAATCACGGTGCCCATCACCAGGTGGCCCACTTGCTCGGCGGCCAGCCCAGAGCGCTCGATGGCGGCGCGGGTAATGGTGGTGGCAAGGTCAGCCAGCGGCAGGTCCTTGAGGGAGCCGCCAAAGCCACCAATGGCTGAACGGACGGCGCTGACGACGTAGATTTCTGCGTTGCTCATAGGGGCTCCGATTGCGAAGGCATGGCGGGACCGGGCCTGGCTCTGCGAGAATGGCCGGCGGTCCCGGAGTGGGATCGAGTCTAGGCAAAGGCTCTGTTTCAGCCTATGCCGGAACTGTTCATACAACCTGGCACTTTTTGCCACTCAGCATAGACAGCGAAAACCGCCATGCGCGATAGCGATTCGGTCGCCGTGTACTTTCTCAATGCCATGCTCCATGCCTTGCGCGACAGCCCAGCCGAGCGTGATGCACAACTGCGTGCGGTGGGCATCGACCCACGGCTGCTTGAACAGCCGCAGGCGCGTGTGCCGGCCAAGGCGTTCGCCGAGCTTTGGCTGGCAATGATCCAGCGCCTGAGCGACGAATTTTTCCGCCTCGACAGCCATGGCATGCCGCTGGGCAGTTTTGCCCTGATCTGCCGGGGCTTGATACTTGAACCCAACCTGGAAAAGGCCTTGCGCCAGTGCATGGCCGGCTTCGGCCTTTTCCTGCGTGACCTGCGCGGCAGCCTGACGGTACGTGGCGGGCGGGCGCTGATCAGTGTGCAGTCCAGCATTGCCGACCCGTTGACCCGGGTGTATGCCGAAGAAACCTACCTGGTTCTGATGATCGGCATGCTGTGCTGGCTGGCCGGGCGGCGCATCGCCATCGACCGCACCGAGCTGGCAGTGGCGCGCCCGGCCCAGGAGGACGACCTGCTGCTGTGGGGGCCGGACCTGCGCCTGGGCAGCGGGCGTACCGAGGTGGAGTTCGACAGTGACTACCTGCGTTTGCCGGTGGTGCAGGACGTGGTCGCCTTGAAAACCTTCCTGCGCAGTGCGCCACAAGGGCTGGTTATTCGCTTTCGTAACCAGAACGGGCTGGTGGCCGAGGTGTACCGGCACTTGCGCACGCGGTGCTATGGGCAGTGGCCGACGCTGACGGCGCTGGCGCAGCAGCAGGGGATCAGTGCCAGTACATTCCGGCGGCAGTTGGAGCGGGAGGGGCGTTCGTACCAGCAGATCAAGGACGAGGTGCGCCGGGCAATGGCGTTCGAGCGCTTGCGTGAAGGGGTGTTGAGTATTGCCGAGATCGCCGAACAGGCGGGGTTCCAGGAGCCCAGTGCGTTTCACCGGGCGTTCAAGAAATGGACCGGGCACAGCCCAGGGAGCTACCGGGCGCGGCTGGCTGGGCGTTAGCGGTTACCTGCACTGGCCTCTTCGCGGGCTTGCCCGCTCCCACAGGTACTGCACCGGTTTCAGGCTCGGTGCGGTCCCTGTGGGAGCGGGCAGGCCCGCGAAGAGGCCAGTACAGGCTAGCGATCAACGATCAGGCCGGCACCATGGCAAACCCGACACCAAACCGGTTCCAGGCATTGATCGTGGCAATCGCCAGGGTCAGGTTGGCCACTTCGGCCGGTTCGAAGTGTTCCTGCAGGGCTTCATATTGCCCCTGCGGCGCGCCCTGCTCAGGCAGGCGGGTCAGGCTCTCGACCCAGGCCAGCGCCGCACGTTCGCGGGGGGTGAAGTAGGCGGTTTCCTGCCACACGCACAAGGTCTGCAAGCGTGCTTCGGTCTCACCTGCCTGGCGCGCATCATTGGCATGCAGGTTGACGCAGTAGGCGCAGCCGTTGATCTGCGAAGCCCGCAGGCGCACCAGCTCCAGCAGGGAACTCTCCAGGCCGCTCTTGGCCAGGGCCTGCTCCAGGCCGACCATGGCCTTGTAGGCTTCGGGTGCGTGTTTGGCCCATTCGATACGGTTGTGCATGGCTGTCTCCAGAAGGGTGTGCAGTGGGGATGGCGCTACTGTAACGCCGCCCATTGGCCTCCCCGATAGCCAATCGTGCGCATAAGCAGGAGGCCAATCGACCATTCAGGTGGCCACTGACAAGCATCCAATCTCTTCATTTCTGCCTGGCCAGTCGAGCCGGGATAATGGCCGCATCTTGTTACCAGAGAACCGATTCGCAATGAGAGCTGCCTTGAACCTGCTGCTGGTGATCTTGCTGGCGCTGAACCTGCGGCCGATCCTGACCAGTATCGGCCCCTTGCTCGAACCCATGCGCGCCAGCACCGGCCTGGGCTACCAGCAGGCCGCCCTGCTAACGGCGTTGCCGGTACTGTGCATGGGCCTGGTGCCGTTGCTGCAACCGTGGTTGCGGCGCTGGATCAGCGAGCATGGCGGCATGCTCGGTGGCCTGGCTGCCATTGCCCTGGCCTGCCTGTGGCGCTTGCAACTGGACAGCGCGTGGGCGCTGATTGCCAGTGCGGTGTTCGCCGGCCTGGGGGTGGCGGTGGTACAGGGCATGATGCCGGGGTTGGTCAACCGCTGGTTCCCCGGGCGCCTGGCCGGGGCGATGGGCCTGTATTCGGCGGCCCTGATGACGGGCGGCGGCCTGGCCGCCGTACTCGGCCCACACATCAGTGGCTACTTCGGCCATTGGCAAGCTGGCCTGGGCCTGTGGGCGATACCGGCGTTGCTGGCGGTTCTGGCCTGGGCTGTGCTGCGGCCACGTCAAGAGGCGCCCAGGCTGGCGGGTGCAACAGGCGGGCACTGGTTCGGCACGCGCCGGGCCTGGTTGCTGGCCCTGTACTTTGGCCTGATCAACGGTGGCTACACCAGCATGGTGGCCTGGTTGCCGGCGTACCACATCGAGCACGGCGGCAGCGCCCAGGGCGGCGCAGACCTGGTCGGTTTGATGACGATTTTCCAGGTGGCGGGTGCACTGGGTTTGCCGTTGCTGCTGCGGCGCCTGGCAGACCGCCGCCCGGGCTTGTGGCTGGCGCTGGCCATCCAGCTGGTGGGTTTCCTCGGCCTGCTGCTGGCCCCAACGCTGGCGTCGGGGCTGTGGGTAGCGATGATCGGTTTCGGCCTGGGCGCCTGCTTCAGCCAGTGCCTGACGCTGACCCTGGAACACCTGAAGACGCCTGCCGAGGCCGGCAGCCTGGCAGCATTCGTACAGGGCGTTGGCTTTATCATCACCGGTATCGTGCCCTATATCACCGGTTGGCTGCGTGACATGAGTGGCAACTTCCAGGCATCGTGGGCGCTGCTGACCGTGACCGTGGTGGCCATGCTGCTGGTAACCACCTGCTTCAACCCCCGTGGTTATGCCGCAGCCGTTGCACGCCCGCCCGCGACGGGCAAGGTCGCGCCGGTCAGCTGAGGCCCTGCAAGGTGTCGCGCACCCGGTCCAGTGCCGGGTCGATGTCCAGCAGTTCGATGGCACCGAAGCCCAGCAGCAGCCCCGGGCGCACCGGTGCTTCGCTGAAGAACGGTGCCAGCGAGTACAGGCCGACTTCCACCTTGCGCGCCAGGTTGGCCAGCAACTCGACATCAACCCCGGGTTTGGCCAGTGCACTGAGGTGGAAGCCGGCGCTGGCGGGGATGGCGCTGAACCACGGTGACAGGTCGCCACCCAGGCGCGTGAGGATGCGTTCGCGGCGGGCGCTGTAGACTTCGTGGCAGCGGCGGATGTGCTTGTTCAAGTGGCCTTCGCCCAAAAAGCGCGCCAGCGCCCATTGCAGCAAGGTCGGGCTGTGCCAGTCACTGAGGTGCTTGGCCACACAGGCGGCCTGCAAGACTGCAGGCGGCAACACGGCATAGCCCAGGCGCAGCTCGGGCAGCAGGGTTTTGGAGAAGGTGCCCACATAGGCCACCAGCCCATGCTGGTCGAGGCGCTGCAAGGCATCCGGGGCCGGCCCGTGGTAGCGGAACTCGCAGTCGTAGTCGTCTTCGATAATCAGTGCACCCAGCTCGGCGGCCCGTGCCAGCAGGGCATGCCGGCGTGGCTCACTCATCGGCATGCCCAGTGGAAACTGGTGCGAAGGCGTTACGTAGATCAGCCGGGTGCCCTCGGCGATCTGCTCCACGCATAGCCCTTCGTCATCCACCGGCACGGATTGCAGGCGTGCGCCCAAGGCCAGGAACAGTTGCCGTGCCGGCGGGTAGCCAGGGTCTTCCATGGCCACCTGGCAACCCGGCTCTACCAGCACCCGGGCGATCAGGTCCAGCGCCTGCTGGGCGCCGTTGCACACCAGCAGGTCGGCCGCGCTGCAATGCACGCCGCGGGCGTAGGCGATGTGGTGGGCAATGGCCTCGCGCAGTTCCGGCAAGCCTTGGGCCGTGAACTGCCGCTCGGGGTGACGCTGGCTGCGGCGCAGGGCGTAGTTCAGGCAACTGCGCCACTGGTCGAACGGGAACTGCGCCTTGCTCGATGCGCCGCCGACAAAGTCATACCGCGACGGTGCTTGCAGCTGGCGCTGGCCGAGCACGGTGGCACGCTGCTGCCAGCGTTCGAGCGACGCGGCGCCGGCCAGGGGGATGGTGGTGGATGCAGGAGTGCGCAGGGGTTGGCGCGGGCTGATGAACGTGCCACGGCCGACCACGCCGCTGAGCAGGTTGTCGTAGGTCAGCCGCGAATAGGCCTCGGCCACGGTCTTGCGCGATACGCCCAGTTGCTCGGCCAGCAGGCGGGTGGGCGGCAGCTGGGTACCGGCGGCCAGGTGGCCACTGTCGATACCGGCGCGCAGTTGCTGGTAGAGCTGGTCGGCCAGGCCTTTGCGGCCCTCCAGGCGAATGTGCAGTTCCATGGGGTGGTCCGGAGCGGGGGAGTGCTCAGGATAGCGGATTGGTCGGGGAAGGGCATGGGGCCGCCTCGCGGCCCATCGCCGGCAAGGCAGCTCTAATAGAACTGCGCATGACTTACTGATTTAGCAGGGACCCTGTGGGAGCGGGCGTGCCCGCGAACACCGGCACAGCCGGTGCCATGCACCGCGCTGGATTCTTCGCGGCGGTTCGACGCCTCGACGCGCCCGCTCCCACAGGGTACGCGGTGCGCCCGGCATCAGTTCTCTGCGCGACAGCGCAGCCCAATGGGCTGGGCAATCTCCCACAGGTACCGTGTATGCATCAGGCTGGACGCGGCCCTGTGGGAGCTGGCTTGCCGGCGATGGGCTGCAAGGCAGCCCCGAAACTCTCAGAACCGGGCGGTGCTTACCGTGATATAGCCTTTGTCCGCCACCGCGATGCTTATCACGGTCTCGTCCGCTGGTGCCTTGCGGTTGCGCTTGATGCGCACGCCATCCACCGTCGCAGCCTTCATATGCTCTGAGATAGCCCGCCCGTTCGGGTCGAAGAACACCTCGCTGGCCAGCAACTCGATACGTTCGATCAATTGCCGGGAGTGTTCGTCGGTAGCGCAGAAGAACATCACCCCGGACAGGTGGGGGTCTTCATCGGGGTTGCTGATGTCATGGGTTAGCATTTCGCGCAGGCTGCTGCGCAGTTCGGCAATGGAGCGGGCGTGCAGGTGCATACGGAGCCTCCTCTGGATCGCGACCTGGCGTTGTCCAGTGACGATCTTGTTTTCCGTGCGCCGGGGCGGCAAGTAGGATGCGTCCGAGAGTGTTGTGGGAAATTTCCGAAGGCGCCGAAATGCCAGCCCTGTCTGGCAGGTCGTAGAGGCCTGCGGCACAATTCGCCGTCTGATACCCGTCTTGCCGAGGATTGCCATGAACAGCCATTTCCAGCCCGTCGACCTGCAAAAGGCCTATCGCTTGCTGAACCACGGCCCTACGGTGCTGGTTTCGGCCAGCCATGAAGGGGTGGACAACGTGATGGCAGCTGCCTGGGCGTGTGCGCTGGACTTCGACCCGCCCAAGGTGACGGTGGTGCTCGACAAGATCGCACGCACCCGGCAAATGGTGGAGGGCAGTGGCTGGTTCGTGATCCAGGTGCCAACCGCAGCGCAGGCGCAGCTCACCCACCAGGTGGGTACCCGCAGCTTGTTCGACCAACCCGACAAGCTGGCCAGCATCGGTGTGCAGCTGGCCCGGGTCGAGGGGCATGCGGCACCACTGGTGCAGGGCTGTTCAGCGTGGTTGATGTGCCGGGTAATCGACGAGCCGCACAACCAGAGCACCTATGACCTGTTCATTGGCGAAGTGGTGGCGGCCTGGGCCGATGACCGGGTGTTCCGCGATGGGCACTGGGCTTATGAACATGCCGACCCGCAGTGGCGCAGTTTGCACTATGTGGCGGGTGGGCATTTTTATGCGATTGGCGACGCGGTGGTGGTCGACTTACCGGGTTGATTGCACGGCGTGCTGACGTTCACCACAACGCGACCGAGGCAGTCGCCAGCACCCGGCCGAACACCTCAAGCGCCTTGTCCACGTCGGCCTCGCTGCTAAAGCGCCCGATGCTCAAGCGCACACTGTTGCGGGCCTGGCGCTCATCCAGCCCCAGTGCCAGCAGCACATGCGAGGCAGCATTGCTGGCGGAGTTGCAGGCCGATGTGGTCGATAATGCCAGTTCGCTGGCCAGCGCTGCACTGTTGAAGCCTTTGCTGTCGATGCACAGGTTCAGGGTGTGAGGTATACGTTGGCTGGCGCAGCCGTTCAGGCTTACGCCGGGCAAGGCCAGCAAGCCTTCGCGCAAGCGCGTTGCCATCTGCGCCAGGTGCTGGTGCTCACTGTCACCGGGGTGGCCGGCCAAGGCAAAGGCGCTACCCATGCCCACGATCTGGTGGGTGGCCAAGGTGCCGGAGCGCAGGCCTTGCTCATGGCCGCCGCCGTGCATCTGCGCACGCATCAGCGTGCGGGCGCGTGGCCCGACATACAGCGCGCCGATGCCCTTTGGCCCGTAAACCTTGTGTGCCGAAAACGACATCAGGTCTACCGCCATTGCGCTCAGGTCGATGGCCAGCTTGCCCACGGCCTGCGCTGCATCCACGTGCAGCAAGGCACCGTGTGTACGCACCCGCTCGCCAATGGCGGCAAAATCGGTGACCGTGCCCAGCTCGTTGTTGACCGCCATCAGCGAAACCAGGCGGGTATCGGCGCGCAACGCTGCCTGTACGCTGGCTGGCTGGATCAGGCCAGCGGCATCCGGTGCCAGGCGGGTAACGGCCCAGCCCTGGCGCTCCAGTTCGGCCACCGTGTCAAGCACGGCCTTGTGCTCCAGCTGGCTGGTAATCAGGTGGCCGGGCTGGCCGATGCCTTGGGCAATGCCTTTGAGTGCCAGGTTGTTGGATTCGGTCGCGCCCGAGGTCCAGACCAGGCTCTGGGCCTGCGCGCCAACGCGCTCGGCCACTTGCTGGCGGGCTTGTTCCACGACATGTCGGGCAGCCTGGCCGTAGGCATGGCCACTGGACGCCGGGTTGCCAAAGTTGGCCTGGCTGCCAAGGCAAGCGAGCATGGTTTCGATGACCCGGTCATCGACGGGGGTGGTGGCGGCGTAATCGAAGTAGAGCGGGGCGCTAGGCATCTGGGCAGGTCCATGTCTGTCGCCGTGGAATCGGCGGTTGATGGAGTAAGCGTATCCGGTACCTGCGAGATATTTTTCGCTTCCCGTAGCGTTTTTCTGAATGGTATGAAGAAAATTTTCTATGAAATTCAGGTTTTGCAGGATTTATTTCTATTAAGCGGGGCGTTGAACGCCCCTTGTTCGTACCTTCAGGCGGGCTCCAGGGCTCTTTCTTCCTCTGCCACCACGCGTTCGCACAATTCGGTGATTTGCTCGCGCATCCAGCGGTTGGCCGGGTCCTGGTCGGTGCTTTCATGCCAGTACAGGTGCGTTTCCAGCGCGGGTACCTCTACCGGGAGAGGGTGGTAGCGCAGCTGATGACGGCGGGCGAAGCGTTCGGGCACTGTCATGGCCATGTCGGTTTGCTGCAACACCTGCGAAGCCATCAGGTAGTGCTGCGAGCGCAAGGCAACCTTGCGCTGCACGCCCATCTTGCCCAGGGCCAGATCGACATAGCCCAGGCCATTACGGCGGCTGGAAATATGGATGTGGGTCATGCCCAGATAGCTGTCGAGGGTCAGCTTGCTGTCGGCCAGTGGGTGGCCCTGGCGCAGGGCGCAGACGTAGCGGTCCTGCATCAACTTGACGTGGCGCACCTGCGGGTCCGTGTTAAGGGGCGCGTCGATGGCGAAGTCCAGGCGGCCGGCGGCGAGTTCCTTGGTGGTCTCGCGGCGCTTGCACAAAAAGCTTTCAATCAGCACCGCCGGCGCCAGGCGTCGCAAACGCTGGAACAGAGGCGGCAGGATGACCGCTTCGGTCAGGTCGGTCATGCTGATGCGGAAGGTTTTGTTGGCCTGTTGCGGGTTGAAGATGCGGCTTTCCTGCACCGACGTACGTAACAGTGCCAGGGCGTTGCGCACCGGGCCGATGATGTTCTGCGCCATGGGCGTAGGCACCATGCCTTGCGCGGTGCGCACGAACAGCGGGTCGTTGAAGGTTTCGCGCAACCGCGAAAGGGCGTTGGACACCGCCGGCTGGGTGATGCCGACAATTTGCCCGGCGCGGGTCAGGTTGGCTTCGGTGTAGATCGCGTCAAACACGATGAACAGGTTGAGGTCGACCTTGCTGAGGTTCATGGGCGCCGCTCTTTGTTGGAATTATTGGCCGATCATATATCGGTTATGAATGTTTATACACGCGGAAAATAGACTAGGTGGATGGGCGCTTGCTGCTCTAGGCTCAGGCCCATGTTTTCCGAACCGTGAAGGTAGCCCCGATGGATTTCGCCTATTCGCCCAAGGTCCAGGCACTGCGTGAGCGCGTCACCGCGTTCATGGACGCTTATGTCTACCCCGCCGAAGCCGTGTTCGAGCGCCAGGTTGCCGAAGGCGACCGCTGGCAGCCCACCGCGATCATGGAAGAACTCAAGGCCAAGGCCCGCGCCGAGGGGTTGTGGAACCTGTTCCTGCCCGAGTCGGAATACGGCGCTGGGCTGAGCAACCTGGACTACGCGCCGCTGGCGGAAATCATGGGTCGCTCGCTGCTCGGGCCTGAGCCGTTCAACTGTTCGGCGCCGGATACCGGCAACATGGAAGTGCTGGTGCGTTACGGCAGCGAAGCGCAGAAACGTCAGTGGCTGGAACCGTTGTTGCGTGGCGAGATCCGCTCGGCATTTGCCATGACCGAGCCGGACGTGGCCTCTTCGGACGCCACCAACATGGCCGCCACCGCCGTGCGTGACGGTGACGAATGGGTGATCAACGGCCGCAAGTGGTGGACCTCCGGCGCCTGCGACCCGCGCTGCAAGGTGATGATCTTCATGGGCCTGTCCGACCCTGAAGGGCCACGCCACCAGCAGCACTCGATGGTGCTGGTGCCCACCGATGCGCCCGGTGTGAAGATCGTCCGCCCGTTGCCGGTGTTTGGTTATGACGACGCGCCGCATGGCCACGCCGAGGTGCTGTTCGAGAACGTGCGGGTGCCGTATGACAACGTGATCCTCGGTGCAGGCCGCGGTTTCGAGATTGCCCAAGGGCGCCTTGGGCCTGGGCGTATCCACCACTGCATGCGCTCGATCGGCATGGCCGAGCGTGCGCTGGAATTGATGTGCAAGCGCTCGGTGGAACGCACGGCCTTTGGCCGGCCACTGGCACGGCTGGGCGGCAACGTCGACAAGATTGCCGACTCGCGCATGGAGATCGACATGGCCCGGCTGCTGACACTGAAGGCGGCGTACATGATGGACACCGTCGGCAACAAGGTGGCCCGCAGCGAGATCGCGCAGATCAAGGTGGTGGCGCCTAACGTGGCCTTGAAGGTCATTGACCGGGCGATCCAGATGCATGGTGGGGCAGGGGTGAGCGGCGATTTCCCGCTGGCCTACATGTACGCCATGCAGCGTACCCTGCGCCTGGCTGACGGGCCGGATGAAGTGCACCGGGCGGCGATTGGCAAGTATGAGATTGGCAAGTATGTGCCGGTGGAGATGTTGCGCAGCGGGCGATAGCGGGTTGCTACCGCCAGTTCAGGATAACTTGTAGGACGCTTCTGATTCTCTGCTCCAAGCGCTTGAGGCCGCCCGGTGGGTGTTAGGTTTCTAACCCTATCCACCCACAGGGAGCTTGAAGATGCGCGTCAGTCTAGAGGGAAAAGGTCAGGCGGTAGATGGCGATGTGACTACAACGGGGGCGGTGTGTATTGCGACGGGTGCCGGCTATCTCGACGAGGGTCGAATGGTGCTGCGCGAAGGCGACCACACCACGGCATGCCCTGTTTGTGGGCAGGTGGGAATGGTCGCCGAAGGTGTGGACCATTTCATTTCCGATGGCCGCCGGGTGGCCATGGACGGTGCGCTGGTTCTCTGTGGTTGCTCGCCGGGCAGCAATCGGGTAGTTGCACCGGTAAATGAAGTACCGCCGTCCAGGCATTCCATTGCAGTGCGCGCGAATACCCACGTTGCCCAGCCATCAACCCCCGTTTACCCCGAACGGTTCTCCCAACCCATAGCCGTTGCGATGCCCGGTACCCTGGAGCCTGGCTTCTACGTTATTCCGCGACGCATGTCATTCGCACAGGTACTGCTGGAATTGGCCGAACACGATGCCACGTTGCCGATTTCCCGGCTGCAGCGGCTCAACCCTACGTTCGAACAGGGGTTCAAGGCCGGGGAAATTTTCGTTATCGGTGACCCTGACAATGGTGACGCCTGCACCCGCGAGGAAGGCCAGCTGATGGCGGCGGCGCAGCACGCACGCCGTGCGCTGGCGGTGCTCGATTTCGCCGAAGCGAACTTCATGATGAAGCATCAGGCCGAGATCGCGGGGTTGCTCAGCAACGCTAGCCTGTCCATGGGCGTGGGGAAGGACATGCTGGAGCAAGGCCTGAAGCAGGTCAGTCAGACGCTGACCAGTATCGAGCAACTGCACCAGCGGGAGTTCATGCGCCACGGCCACCTGAACAGTCCAAGCTTCTTTGCCGAACGGCGGCGGTTGCTAGGACTGCTGGATGGACAGTTGAAAACGGCATTGCTTAACAAACAGCTGAACTTAGGTAGCTATGAGCGGCTGAAGAAGAGCTTGAACATTTCGACCAAGAGCCTTGTGCACCACTGGTCGAAGGCCGGTGGGCCGGGGCAGATTCCGGGGTATGCGACGCATCTGGACAAGGTGGCGCGGCTGAGCAAGTACCTTGAATATGGAGGATATGCTGCGATTGGGTTAGGTGGCACTTCATCATATTTGAAAGTACAAGAGGTCTGTGGTGCAGGTGAAACTGAAGACTGCCGGAAAGTCCGATTCACCGAAACGGGTAGTTTCGCTGGTGGCTTAGGAGGAGGGATGGTGGGAGGTTACATCGCAGGTGCAGCCGCTACGACGCTATGCGGTGTTTTCGCGGTGGGTACCGGCGGCCTTGGGGTACCCGTATGCGGGATCGTCCTGGCTGGCGCCGGCTCTGCGGCAGGCTCTATTGGTATTGGCGCAGCTGGCGAGAAGATGGGTGAAATGATTTATGAGGTGAAGGGTGATTGACTTTGATAGCTGGTCGCCATACTTGCGAATAGCTTTCTTAGTTGCGCCCTTCATCATCGGCCTTGTCGGTATTGCTGTGAATGTTCAGATAGCGCTTTCGACGGATTTTGATATCGCTCTTTCAGCGATTACCAGCAATCCCTACCTGGAACAGATGAAGCCCGTATGGGGCGGAGGGAATCTGAGGTCTCGATGTCTACTGCTGAGCGCGGTAAGCGCTTTGGTCACATTTCCTTGGCTTCATTTGCGTTTGGGATGGTTGGACGAGGCGGAACTTGAAAGGTTTCCGCCCAAGTTGAGGCGAAAATTAGGGGCAGCTCTTTGGCTGATCCTGATCTCATCAGTCTGGGCGGCGGTGGGTTATTTCATTATCAAGAAATGATCACCGCTCAGGCCCGTCAATTCTCATTAGAGCGGCTTCCAGGTGGCGGTACGTCACCTGGGAGCGCTCTAGTGGTGACAGAAGTTGACTCTTCGCCAGCCCGTACTGGCCTCTTCGCGGCTTAAGCCGCCCACAGGTACTGTGCAAGTCTTGGGCGTACTCGATCCCTGTGGGAGCGGCTTCAGCCGCGAAGAGGCCAGCGAAGGCTTACTGAGTCTTCAGGTCAATCACCAGATCTTTGGCGGCCTTCGTAGCCAGTACACTCATTAGCTTGCTCATTTCATCCTGCCGCCCAATGCCTGATTCGGGGCTCCCCATCATTACGCTCGGCACTGGTGCCCTTGCAGCAGCCTCTGCCCAGGCCCGGTTGATC
This sequence comes from Pseudomonas sp. NPDC008258, assembly GCF_042956345.1. Taxonomy (NCBI): domain Bacteria; kingdom Pseudomonadati; phylum Pseudomonadota; class Gammaproteobacteria; order Pseudomonadales; family Pseudomonadaceae; genus Pseudomonas; species Pseudomonas sp. NPDC008258. The sequence continues at coordinate 167,278 of NZ_JBIBGE010000009.1, read as the reverse complement.
TTCACCATCGCATCCAGCTTGGTTTGCAGGGCGCCATCCGCCTTGAGCGTGGCCTCACGGGCGTAGGCTTCGGCATCGGCCGTGATCTTGGTCGCTTCTGCCGTGACACGGGCCTTGTCCCGAAGCAATTCGGCCGTCTGTTTGTCGATCTCGGCGCGACGCTTCTCACGTTCCGCGTTGATCAGCGCAAGCTGTTTCTCGGTCTCGGCTTCGGTGGTACGTTCGATTTGCTGGCGCAGGCTTTCCTGACGTTTGGCCTCGACGTCTTTGGCGCCACGGGCAGAGACCAGTTCCTTCTCTTCTTCTTCCTTGAGCCGGTTTTGCCGGGCCACGGCCAGTTCGGCCAGCGCCTGTTGTACGCGGACCATACGTTGCTGATATTGCGGGTTAGGGTCGATATGAGTGACACGCGCGTCGACTACTTCGACGCCAAACAGGCGGAATTGCTGTTGCTTGCGCAACTCCCGACCATCTTTGTCGAGCTTCTTTTCGATGACGAAACGGGTAGCGCTGTTGTCGCCGAAACTACCCTGTTCGGTGCCGGCCTGCAGAATCGCGGTTTGGGCCGGATGATTTTCGCGTTGAACGCGGATCTCCTTGCGGCTGGTCAAGTACAGGCCGTTGCGCAGCTGATTTTCGAACTCGGCACCGAAGTGGCTACGGTTACCCGCATAGTAATCGTCGGCACTCATCAGTGAGGCCGTGGCTTGCAGTGTTTCCTTCACCGCTGGCAACAATGCACGTTGCAGGAAGTTGTCTGGCGTGCGGTACTCTTGGGCGATTTTCAAGAAGGCTTCACCTGAAGGCAGGCGAAACTGGGTACTGAATTCTGCCTTCGCATCGACATTGCCCAGAAACACGATGGGCAGATTGTCCAGTGTGATGGACGGATGCCCGCCGCGAGTGTCCTCCGGATTGTCCATGCGCAAGGAAGATTGGACGCCGATGGTACGGCGCCAGGCTGTACTGCGGCCGAACCATTTCGTGGCGTAGCCAACGTCTTCGACCACTTTCTCTTCGCCAAAGATCGTGCGTACGTGGGTCATTTGACCCGCTTCGTTGTAGAAAAACACTTCATTGAACATTGCTGCGAGTAAGCCAGCGGCCAGGATCGGGATGCCAACGACTGCAACCAGCTTGCGGTTGATACGAAATTGGGAAAGGTCAGGAACAGACAGCTTTTGCATGGAGCACTCCTTGTGCGGAAAGTCACCATGCTGGCGAAGCTGTCCCTGTGTTCACAATCAGGCCACACGCATACCTTGCGTAGGAAAAATCGTTGGATTGATTAGGAAAAAACCACCCTCGTTAGGCGGCTTCACAGCAACTCAGACCCGCAGTTGCGGGTCTTCGTCTTTTTCTCGTGCGATGGCCGCATTCGAAACAGGATTCGGTTGCTCAGACTCGGCCGCCACTTTCTGTCCTCTGGTCTTCACCAACGAAACCACCACCCCACCAAGCAGCAACCCGAACGTCACCCCCAGCGACAGCAACGCCGGCACCTTACCTACCATGCCGTGGTAGAAAATCTTGCAGCCAATAAAGATCAACACCAACGCCAGCGCGTACTTCAGGTAAACGAACCGGTGCATCAGCGCCGACAGCGCAAAGTACAGCGAGCGCAGCCCAAGGATGGCGAAGATGTTGGAGGTGTAGACGATGAACGGGTCCTGGGTAATGGCGAAGATCGCAGGCACGCTGTCGACGGCGAACACCAGGTCGGCCAGTTCGATCAGCACCAGTGCCAGAAACAGCGGGGTGGCATAGCGCAGTGCCTTGCTGTGCCCGGGCGGGGCCTGGCGTATGAAAAAGTGCGAGCCGTGGATCTGGTCGGTGACCCGCATGTGCCGGCGCACGAACCTGATGACCGGATTGTTGGCAAGGTCCGGGTGGCTGTCTTCCTTCGACAGCGCCATCTTCACCCCGGTAAACAACAGGAAGGCGCCGAAGAGGTACAGCACCCAGGCAAAGTTCTGCACCAGCGCGGCACCCACGCCGATCATGATCGCCCGCAGGAAGACCACCCCCAGGATGCCCCAGAACAGCACGCGGTGCTGGTAGCGGCGGGGGATGGCGAAGTAGCTGAAGATCATCGCCATGACGAACACGTTGTCCATCGAAAGCGACTGCTCGACCAGGAAACCGGTGTAGAACTCCAGCGCCGACTGCGCGCCCAGCTGGTACCAGACCCCGACGCCGAACAGCACGCCGACGCTGAAGTAGCCTGAATACAGCAGCAGGCTTTCTCGCATTTCGATTTCCCGGTCGTGGCGGTGCAGCACGCCCAGGTCGAGCACCAGCAAACCGATGACGATGGCCATGAATACCAGCCACAACCAGGCGCTGGTACCGAGTACAGGGGTGGTGAGGAATGCTTGCAGAGCTGTCATGAGCCCCTCCTTGAATGTCGACGTTGCATGGCAACAGTGATCCGACATCACGGCTTGGCAGCCGTCAGAGGGGCCCGGTATCACATGAATTTGAGCCTAGACGCGTTTGCAGGGGATACCGAATGGGGAGCTGTTACATTTCTTTGCCAGGGCCCTGATCGGGCCTTCAATACACCCACACTTCGACCCGGCGGTTACGCAGCCGCCCCTGCTCAAGCTCGTTTCCGGCCACCGGCAGTTCATCGCCCATCCCGGTCACCTCCAGTACCTCTACGCCATCGCGCGCCAGTTCGCGGCGCACTGCCTGGGCCCGCAGGCGCGATAGCAGCGCGGCTCGCCCGGGTGTTTCCTTGGGGTCGCCGAACCCTACCAGCACCGCCTTGCTCTGCAACTTGCCGGCCTGGCGCAGGTATTCGACCACCCGCTGCACATCGCGCAGGGCCTTGTTGTCGAGGCTGGCGCTGCCTTCCTGGAAGCGGAAGTTCACGCTCAACCGTTGCGCTTGCTGGGCCAGGGTACGGTAGCGTGGCGGCATATCGGCCTGAAGCGAAACCGGCTGGGCGTTGATCTGCTGCGACACAAAACCCTGCTGGGCGACGATTGCCTGGCCGGCCGGGCTTTGGGCGAAGTCGGCCAGCGCCTTGGCCTGCGGCTTGGGGTTGGCTGGCAGGTACACGTACAGCCGGCGCGACAGCGGGTAGTCCTCACTGGCCACCAGCGCACGCTCTGGCAACATGGCTGGCGCGTCGCCTTCGGCCACCGCCAGCACCTTGGCACCGTGAACGGCGGCCAGGCTGCTGAAACCGATTGCCTGGCGGTCGGTGGCCACGCGCAAAGCCAGTTCGTCACTGGACTCGAAGCGCTGGGCCTTGCTCCACAGCTCAGCGTGCTGGGGCTCCAGTACCAATGCCTTGAAGGTTTCGTAGGTGCCGGAGCGGTCGTCACGGGCGTACAGGTGGATGGCACCGCCGGCAACGCCCAATTGCTCCCAGCGCTGGATCTGCCCGGAGAAAACCAGTGCCAGTTGCGCCGTGGAGAGTTGTGGTAGCGGGTTGTCGGGGTGAACGATAACCGCGACGCCATCCAGGCCGATGACCTGTTCGGCGCTGGGCGCACGCAGGTCACCCAACGCCCGCAGCTGGTGTACTTCGCTGTCGCTGACCGGGCGTGAGGCGGCGGCCAGGTCGGCGTCGCCACGGCCAAGGGCGGCGAAGCCGGTGCTGGAGCCGTGGGCGGCGATATCGATGCGCACCGGCTGGCCATTCGCGTCCTGCGCGGTGATCACGGTTTCGTTGGCAACGTTGCCAGGTTGCTGGGCAATGGCGGTGGCGTGCCGTGCGCGCAGTTGCCCCTGGACAAGCGCCGGCAGCAAGGCCGCGCCGATGGTGTTGGAGCCTTGCACGCGCAGGTGAACGGGCTCGGCCAGGGTCGCCAGTGGTAGCAAGGTAAGCAGCAAGACAAGCAGGCGAGGCATGCCGGGTGGCCTATGGCATAGAGTTGGCCGGCAGATTACGACAGTGGCGTGATGATAATGTGACAGTCAGTGGGGCCTGAATCCAAGAACTGGCAGTCCGCGTTATTGGGGCTGCTTTGCAGCCCATCGCAGGCAAGCCAGCTCCCACAGGTAGCGTGTTGCCTTCAAGACAGGCACTAAACCTGTGGGAGCTGGCTTGCCTGCGATGGGCCGCAAAGCGGCCCCGGCGATCTCAATGCGCCCCGGCCGACTTGCTCAAGTCACTCTCGGCCCACTCGGTATAGATGCAGGCATCCGCCACTGCCCAGCGCACTTTCACGCTATCACCCGGCTGCATCGGCATGCCCGCCGCCGAAAGCGCCTTCACCGTCAATTCGGTACCGCCCGCCGTCACCACATGGCAGGTCTGGCTCTCGCCCAGGAACAGCACTTCGCCAACCTTGGCGCTGACTTCGTTCCAGCCCGCTGGCAGCGGCTCGCGCGCGGCCTGAGCGGCGGTCAGGGCCAGGGCTTTTTCCGGGCGCACCATGATCAGTGCATCCTGTGCGGCGGTAAGACCCGGGGTCAGGCGAATGGCCACCGGCTGGCCTTCGAAGCTGCCCGCGCCATTGCTGCTGGCCTTGATCCGCAGGAAGTTGGAGTTGCCCAGGAACGAAGCGACGAAAGCATTCGGCGGGTTCTGGTACAGGTCGTAGCCGGTGCCCAGGCCGACGATCTTGCCATGGCTGAAGATGGCGATGCGCTGGGACAGGCGCATGGCTTCTTCCTGGTCGTGGGTGACGTAGACGATGGTGATGCCAAGCCGGCGGTGCAGCTGGCGCAATTCGTCCTGCAAGTCTTCACGCAGTTTCTTGTCCAGCGCGCCAAGTGGTTCGTCCATCAGCAGGATGCGTGGCTCGTACACCAGCGCCCGGGCAATGGCCACGCGTTGCTGCTGGCCACCGGACATTTGCGAGGGTTTGCGGTGGGCGAACTTCTCCAGCTGCACCAGCTTGAGCATGGCGTCGACGCGCTTGGCGGTCTCGGCAGCGTTGAGCTTGCGGATGGCCAGCGGGAAGGCGATGTTGTCGCGCACGTTCAGGTGCGGGAACAGCGAGTAACGCTGGAACACCATGCCAATATCGCGCTTGTGCGGCGGCACGTTCACCAGCGACTGGCCATCGACCAGGATCTCGCCGCTGCTGGGCGTCTCGAAACCGGCCAGCATCGACAGGGTGGTGGACTTGCCCGAGCCGCTGGAGCCGAGGAAGGTCAGGAATTCGCCGTCCTGGATTTCCAGGTCGAGGTTGTCCACGGCGGTGAAGTCGCCGTAGTGCTTGTTCAGGCCGCGCAGGCTGACCAGGGTCTTGGCGGGCGCGTTGTCTTTGATCACTGCACTCATTGTTGTTTTCTCCGCGCGCTCAGGCGTTTGTTTCGGTGCGCCGGCGCAAGGCGGCGGCAATGAACATCACGAACAGCGACAGGCCGATCAGCAGGGTCGAGGCCACGGCGATGACCGGGCTGAGGTCCTGGCGCAGGGTGGTCCACATCTTCACAGGCAGGGTCTGCAGGTCGGGGCTGGCCATCATCACGCTCAGCACCACTTCATCCCACGACACCAGGAAGGCGAACAGGCCGCCGGCGATCATCCCCGGGCGAATGGCCGGGAAGGTGACCTTGAAGATGGCCTGCAGGCGCGAGGCACCGCAGATTACCGCGGCATCCTCGATCGACTGGTCGAACAGCTTCAGCGAGTTGATGATCGAGATGATGGTGAAGGGCAGGGCGACGATCACGTGGCTGACCACGAAGGCGAACAGCGTGCCGGTGTAGCCGAGCTTGAGGAACAGCGCATACACCGCCACGGCAATGATCACCAGCGGCACGATCATCGGCATGGTGAACAGCCCGTACAGCAGCTCACGGCCCGGGAAGCGGCCACGCACCAGCGCAAATGCACTGGGCAGGCCCAGCAGCACGGCAGCGACGGTGGTCAGCACGGCTACCTTCAAACTGGCCAGTGCGGCGTCCATCCACTCCGGGTTGGAGAAGAACTGGCCGTACCACTTGAAGGTCCAGCCAGGCGGCGGGAAGACCAGCCACTGCGACGAGCCGAACGACAACAACACGATGAACACCACCGGCAGCAGCAGGAAGGCCGCGATGACCCCGGTGGTCAGGTACAGGCCCGTACGCAGCGGGCGACCCATGGCATTGGGAGACAGGAGCATGGCGGTTTACCTCGCGTTGCCAACCGGGGATTCCGGCTGCAGCTTCAGGTACAGGTAGAAAAGCACCAGGGTGATGACCACCAGCAGTGCGGCGGCGGCGCTGGCCAGGCCCCAGTTGAGGAACGACTGCACCTGCTGGATGATGAATTCGGGCAGCATCATGTTCTGCGCCCCGCCCAGCAGTGCCGGGGTGACGTAGTAACCGAGCGACATCACGAACACCATCAGCGCCCCGGAGAACAGCCCCGAACGGCACAGCGGCAGGAACACCTTCCAGAAGTTGGTCCACGGGCTGGCGCCGCAGATGGAGCCGGCTTGCAGCACCATCGGGTCGATGGCGTGCATGGTCGCCTGCAGTGGCAGCACGATGAACGGGATCATGATGTAGCTCATGCCGATCACCACGCCGGTGAGGTTGTGCACCATTTCCAGCGGGGTATCGATGATACCCATGGCCATCAACGCCTTGTTGATCACCCCCGAGCTTTGCAGCAGAACCAGCCACGAGTAGGTGCGCGCCAGCAGGCTGGTCCACATCGACAGCAGCACGATGTTCAGCAGCCAGCGGCCCCAGCCTTTGGGTACCAGGGTGATCGCCCAGGCCAGCGGGAAGCCCAGCAGCACGCTGATCAGGGTGACCACACCGGCCACCGAGAAGGTGTTGAACAGCACCCGTGCGTAGGCCGAGTTGGCGAACAACTGCTCGTAGTTGCCCAGCCCCGGCGTAGGCTCCAGCACCCCGCGCAGCAACAGGCCGACCAGCGGGGCGAAGAAGAACAGGCCAAGGAACAGCAGGGCCGGCAGCAGGTTGCGGCTGCCTTTCCAGCGCTGGGTCAGGCTGGCGCGACGGGGGGCCGTACCCGGGGCGCCGGCGCCCGTGGGGGCACCTTGCGCGTTATGCAGGGCGTTGATGGCGACTTTCATTTGACCAACCACTCATTCCAGCGGGCAGCGATGGCCTGGCCGTTCTTCGCCCAGTAGGCGAAGTCCAGGGTGACCTGGTCCTGCACGTAGGCGGTTGGCAGGTTTGGTGCCAGGTCTTTGTCGAGCTTGGCCACGCTGTCGACGTTCACCGGCGCGTAGGCGGTCTTGTTGGCGAATTCGGCCTGGCCTTCGGCGCTGCTGGCGTTGGCCAGGAACTTCATGGCCGCGTCCTTGTTCTTGGCGCCTTTGGGGACGACCAGGAAGTCGGCCATGACCAGGTTCTGCTTCCAGCTCACGCCCACTGGCGCGCCATCTTGTTGCAGGGCGTAGACGCGGCCGTTCCAGAACTGGCCGAGCGAGGCTTCACCCGAGGCCAGCAGCTGTTGCGACTGGGCGCCACCGCCCCACCAGACAATGTCTTTCTTGATGGTGTCGAGCTTCTTGAAGGCGCGGTCCAGGTCCAGCGGGTACAGCTTGTCGGGCGTTACGCCGTCGGCCAGCAGGGCCAGTTCCAGCACGCCTGGGCTCGGCCATTTGTACAGGGCGCGTTTGCCGGGGTAGGTCTTGGTGTCGAACAGCGCGGTCCAGTCCACCGGCTTGTTGGCGCCGAGCTTGCCTTCGTTGTAGCCCAGCACGAAGGAGAAGAAGAACGAGCCCACGCCATGGTCGGAAACGAAACGTGGGTCGATCTTGTCGCGTTTGATCTGGTTGAAGTCGAGGGGTTCCAGCAGGCCTTCGCTGGCGGCGCGCAGGGCAAAGTCGGCTTCGACATCGACCACGTCCCATTGCACGTTGCCGCTTTCGACCATGGCCTTGAGCTTGCCGTAGTCGGTGGGGCCGTCCTGGACGACTTTGATGTCGGTGGCTTTGGTGAAGGGGACTGCCCACGCTTCTTTCTGGGCGTCCTGGGTGGTACCGCCCCAGCTGACGAAATTCAGGCTGTCAGCGGCCTGGGCGGCCTGACATGCCAGGGTCAGCAGGCTGGCGGACAGCACTGCGGTTACACGTTTGCTCAACAGCATGGTTACGCCCTCGTTGCTTTTGTTATTCGAGGCGGGCTTTTGGTGCGCCCGCCAACAGTGTTCGGGGAGCAGCTAAAACAAAGTGTCTGGGTGGCCGTTTGTAATTGTAGGTGCCGGCCTGCAGATTCAAGGTCTACGGGATATCATATTATGGTATTCCAAACTTTTCGCAAGAGGCATGAGGCGACCGGCCATCACTCCGTCCTCCAGAATTTGTCGCGGTCTGCTTTTGTGGGAGCGGCCTTGTGTCGCGAAAGGGCCGCTCCCACAAGGGGATGGTGTCAGATCAGGGAGGCTGGCTCGAAGGGAATGCTCTGCACAACCTCCAGCTCGTACCCCGCCAACCCCGCATATTTCAGCGGTGGCCCCAGATGGCGCAGCTTGCCCACGCCCAGGTCTTGCAGAATCTGTGCCCCGGTGCCCACTTCGGAGTACACCTTCGACTGCCCACGCTGATACGGCCGCACCGGCTGGGTCAGCTGCGGTACGCGTTCCAGCAAGGCTTGGGAGGACTCATGGTTGGCCAGGATCACCACCACGCCAGCCCCTTCCTCGGCCACCTTCTGCAAGGCCGCCCACAACGTCCAGTTGGCCGGGCCGGCGTATTCGGCACCCACCAGGTCACGAAGCGGGTCGATCACATGCACCCGCACCAGGGTGGGTTGCTCGCGGCGGATGTCCCCCATGACCATGGCCATGTGCACGCCACCTTCAATACGGTCTTCATAGGTGACCAGGCGGAAGGTGCCGTGCACGGTCGGCAGCTCACGTTCGCCGATGCGCTTGATGGTCTGTTCGGTGCTCAGGCGGTAGTGGATCAGGTCGGCGATGGTGCCGATCTTGATGCCATGCTGTGCCGCGAATACCTCAAGGTCCGGGCGGCGGGCCATGGTGCCATCGTCGTTAAGCACTTCGACAATTACCGAGGCCGGGCTGAAACCGGCCAGGCGGGCCAGGTCGCAGCCGGCTTCGGTGTGGCCGGCGCGGGTCAGTACGCCGCCTTCACGGGCGCGCAGGGGGAAGATGTGGCCGGGTTGCACCAGGTCTTCGGGGCGGGCGTTGGCGGCCATGGCAGCGGCCACGGTGCGTGCCCGGTCGGCGGCAGAAATGCCGGTGGTCACGCCTGTGGCGGCCTCGATCGACACGGTGAACGCCGTGCTGAATACACTGCCGTTGGCCGGCACCATTTGCTCCAGGCCCAGGCGCTGGCAGTGTTCGTCGGTCAGGGTCAGGCAGATCAGGCCACGCGCTTCGCGGGCCATGAAGTTGATGGCCTGGGCATCGCAACGCTCGGCGGCAATCAGCAGGTCGCCTTCGTTTTCCCGGTCCTCGTCATCCACCAGCAGGACCATCTTGCCTTGCCGGTAGTCCTCGAGAAGTTCCTCGATGGTGTTGAAAGCCATGTTGCACGCTCACTGTGGTGGGGTGATTTTTATGGTATACCATCATACACAAATATCGCCGAAACAGGAGAGCAGCGCATGAAGGCCTATTGGATCGCCCACGTGAACGTGACCGACCCCGAGCAATACCAGCAGTACACCCAGCGCGCCCCGGCTGCCTTCAAGGCGTTCGGCGGCCGCTTCCTGGCCCGTGGCGGGCGCAGCGAGGCGATGGAAGGGCGGCCTACCCCTCAGCGTAGCGTGGTGATCGAGTTTGATTCGTACGAGCAGGCGGTGGCGTGCTACCGGTCCGCGCTGTACCAGGAGGCGTGCAGCCATCGCCAGGGAGTGGCGACGGCCGAGGTGATCATTGTGGAAGGGTTCGAGCCGTTAGCCAATAATCAGGCGAATTAGCCCTCAGTGCCTAGGCATCAATGCCCGGCGAGGGAAAAGCTGGCAGGGGTGTCGCGCAGGCTCTGGGCGGTCAGCAGGCACACCACCAGGGTGCACAGCGCCAGCAATGCGGCCCAGGCGGTGGGGCCGTGGTTGAGTACCACTGCGGCCAGGGGTGCAGCACTGGCAGACACCGACAACTGGATGGCACCCAGCATGGCCGCTGTAGAGCCCAGCGACTTCTGCTGCGAAGCCATCACCAACGACATCAGCGTCGATTCGGCAATACCCAGGCCGAACAGTGCCACCACCATGCCACCGGCCACACCTGGCAGGCCCAGGCCGGTGAGGGCGCCGAGCAGGCTGGTGCAGGCACCGCCGGCCATGCACAGCACGCCCAGGCGTGTCAGCGTCTTCAGGCCCAGGCGGTTGATCAGGCGGCTGGCGGCCATGGCGCCGACCAGGACCGATACGCCGGTGGCGCCGAACAGCAGGCCAAAGGCTTGGGCGCTCAAGCCGTAGTGGGCCTGGTACACCAGCGTGGCGCCGCCAATGTAGGCGAACAGGAAGAAGAACACCGCCGCCACTGCCAGGGTCGGCCGTAGGAAGCGGCGGTCGGCCAGAAGGGCAATGTAGGTGCGGCAGGCGTGGCCCAGGCGCAGGGGTTCGCGTTTGCCGGGTGGCAGGGTTTCCAGCAGGTTGAACAGGCTGTTGGCCAGCACCGCCAGGCCCATGCCGGCGAGTACCAGCATCACCGCACGCCAGCCGAAATGGGTGTCGATCATACCGCCCAGAGCCGGCGCCAAAATGGGGGCCACACCTTCGATGGTCATCAGCAGGGCAAACAATTTGGTGGCTTCGACGCCCTGGCTTACATCCCGGACCATGCTCATGATCACCACCAGGGTCAGTGCACTGCCCAGGCCCTGGAAGAAGCGCAGCGCGATCAAGGTGTCGAGGCTGGGGGCGGCTGCGGCGCCGAGCGAGCAGAGGATGAACAGCATCAGGCCGGCCAACAACGGCTTGCGTCGGCCGCAGGCGTCGACGATGGGACCGAAGACCAGCTGGCCGGCGCCCATGGCCAGCAGGAAGAAGGTGAGTGTCAGCTGTACCTGGGTAAAGCTGGCCTGATAGTGGTTGGCGATTTCCGGCAGGCTCGACAGGTACATGTCGACGGCGGATGGGCCAAGCGCGCCGACCAGGCCAAGGCCCAGGGCGAAGCGGAAGGGTAGCGGAGGAGAGGGGTTTGCTTGCATGGTTTTCTCTGACTGATTTTTATCCTACCGTCCGGTAGGTTGGCGGATATTATGCGCCGAGTCTGGCAAGGTCAAACAGGGGCTTTCCATGGGCTGTCAAATTTCCTTAGAAGCATTGACCCGTGCGATTTCGATCACCACAATCCCTGCTCAAGACGCACGCGGCCCGCCGCGCCCCTGACGGAGCGATGCAGTTGAAAGACCTTTCCCCTTCTGCGGTACGCGTGTGCGATGCCGCCGTCGGCCACTTTGCCGAGTACGGCTACGACGCTTCTTCGCTAAACGAAATTGCCCAGCTGGCCGGCATGCGCAAGGCCTCCCTGTATGCGCACTTCGCCAACAAGGATGCCTTGTTCGTGGAGGTGTTCGAGCGAGCTCTGGCGCAGGAAACGGCCTTTGTCGAGCACGCATTCGAGCAGGAGGCCGACGACGGCCTGGCGCCCGGGCACTGGCTGGCCTTGCACCTGGCCGAACGTTATTGCGGCTCGGCCCAGCTGCGCTTCGTGCTGCGCACCGCATTCCTGCCCCCAGCGAGCATCAAGCCGATTGTTACATCGGGATTTGAACAATATCTGGACGGCATCCGTGAAGGGTTCTGCCAGGCCCTGCAAGCTCGCCACGGCCGGACAGCCGGGTACGATCGCGTGGCGCTGTATGCCGATGCCTATCAGGGCATCATCGACAGCCTGTATGTGGAACTGATGTACGCCGGCCCCGCCGCCTATGAACGGCGAGCTGCCGCGTTGCTGAGGGTGCTTGAAGACTCGCTGTCACTCAACCGCTGACTCCCTCTGCGTCTAGCCGTTGAGCGTACGTTAGCTGTGTACGCCGGTGGCCGTCCGTCGAATCCTCGGCACTTAATGGCAAGCCTCATATCCCACTTCATACACGCAGGCAACCTGCGCCCCTGATGGGATAACTGTTATGGCGATTGATCACAATGGCCCAGACGCTGCGTAACTTGGGCCAGCTGCCGCCAGAATGGCAGATGAATTCCGGTAGAGCCTAGATCTGCCTCGTGAGGTGGCCGACGCCGATGTATGCGCCGGCACACCCTATCAGGGCTCAATATTCCCAAAAGATCCGCTGCAACTCTTTGCTGTCCTGAGTCCTGGTCATCGCCACCATCGCCAGAATCCGCGCTTTCTGCGGGTTCAGGTCATGGGCCACGACCCAGTCGTTCTTGTCATCTGGCTGTTCGGCGTTGCGCAGCACGAACCCGCCCTGGTTTACGTGCGACGAGCGAATGATCTGCACGCCATTCTTGCGCAGCTCCTGCAACGCCGGCACCACCCGCGACGACACCGAACCGTTGCCCGTACCGGCATGGATCAGCGCCTTGGCACCGTTTTGCGCCAGCGCCTTGTAGGCGGTGTCGGTGACGTTGCCATAGCCATAGGCAATGTCCACCTGGGGCAGGCTGCTGATCTGCTTGATGTCGAACTCGGAGTTGACCGTGTGGCGCTTGGCCGGCAGGCGGAACCAGTAGGACTTGCCTTCCACCACCATGCCCATCGGGCCCCAGGCGCTCTTGAAGGCTTCGGTCTTGATGTTGACCGACTTGCTTACGTCACGGCCGGACTGGATCTCGTCGTTCATGGTCACCAGTACGCCCTTGCCACGCGACTGCTTGTCGCTGGCCACGGCCACGGCGTTGTACAGGTTGAGCATGCCGTCGGCAGACATGGCGGTGCCCGGGCGCATCGAGCCGACCACCACGATCGGCTTGTCGGTCTTTTCCACCAGGTTGAGGAAGTAGGCGGTTTCTTCCAGGGTGTCGGTGCCGTGGGTGATGACGATACCGTCGACGTCCTTGCTGTCGGCCAGTTCGGCGACACGCTTGCCCAGCTTCAGCAGGTCTTCGTTGCTGATACTTTCCGAGGCAATCTGCATCACCTGTTCGCCGCGTACGTTGGCAATGTCGGCCAGTTCCGGTACGCCGGCAATCAGCTTGTCGACGCCCAGCTTGGCGGCCTGGTAAGTGGCACTGTTGGCGGCACTGGCGCCGGCGCCGGCAATGGTCCCGCCAGTGGCGAGGATGACCACGTTGGCCAGTTTCTGTTGGGTTTCGGCTTCTTTGGCCGAGGCGGTGGCGGGCAGGATCAGCAGCAGGGCAAGGGCGCTGGGGGCGAAGGTTTTCAATGCGGCATTCATCGTTATTGTTCTCTCTCTTCCTAGTGAGATGATTTTTGAGTCGCACAGGCTTGGAGGCATCTTTCATACCAGCTTGCGCGTACTGCTTTTGTGGGAGCGGCCTTGCGTCGCGAAAGGGGTGCGAAGCGCCCCCGAAGTCGGTGCCTTGACACACATCCCGGGGCTGCTGCGCAGCCCATCGCGACACAAGGCCGCTCCCACAAAGGGCAAGTATTCCATTCGTGAATCCGAACAAGCATAGGAAAAGGTGTTCGGCTTTTCGGAAAAATTCTGGATAATCAGCACCAGTAGTCTTTTGCCTCCGACCGCAAAACGGATTTGACAAACCCCGGTCCTGTTTCCATAGTTAGGTACCGCAAACGTTTGCGATCCGATAAAAAAACAAGATTCGGAGTCATCGTCCATGAAACTGCCGTTCCCCGGCCGTCTGCTGGCCCTCGCTGTCGTTTCCACCCTTTCGCTCGCCCTGCCATTGTCTGCCGCCCATGCCGAAGACAAGCCCAAGGTCGCCCTGGTGATGAAGTCACTGGCCAACGAGTTCTTCCGCACCATGGAAGACGGCGCCAAGGACTACCAGAAGGCCCATTCCAACGAATTCGACCTGATCGCCAACGGCATCAAGAACGAGACCGACACCGGCGAGCAGATCCGCATCGTCGAGCAAATGGTCAACGCTGGCGCCAAGGCCCTGGTGATCGCCCCGGCCGACTCCAAGGCGCTTGTGTCGGCAGTGAAGAAGGCCATGGACCAAGGCGTGGTGGTGATCAACATCGACAACCGCCTGGACCCTGACCTGCTCAGGAGCAAAGGCATCAGCGTGCCCTTCGTCGGCCCCGACAACCGCAAGGGTGCGCGTCTGGTTGGCGACTACCTGGCTAGCCAGAAACTCAAGGCCGGTGACCAGGTAGGCATCATCGAAGGTGTGCCGACCACCACCAATGCCCAGCAACGCACGGCCGGCTTCAAGGAGGCCATGCAAGCCGCACAGATGAACATCGTCTCGGTGCAAAGCGGCAACTGGGAAATCGACAAAGGCAACGCCGTCGCGGCCTCCATGCTCAACGAATACCCCGACCTGAAAGCCCTGCTGGCCGGCAACGACAGCATGGCCCTGGGCGCGGTGTCGGCCGTGCGCGCCGCCGGCAAGGCCGGCCAGGTGCAAGTGGTGGGCTACGACAACATCAACGCCATCAAACCCATGCTCAAGGATGGCCGTGTGCTCGCCACCCTCGACCAGGCAGCCAGCCAGCAGGCGGTGTACGGCATCCAGGCCGCGCTGAAAATGGTCAAGGGCGAGAAACCGGATGTGGACGCCGACAACGTCATCCAGACCCCGGTCCAACTCATCACCAAGCCCTGATTGCTGGCAGGAGAAGCGGCCATGGCTGCATCGGCCAATGAAGTGGTACTCGCCGCCAGCGGGTTGGGCAAGACCTACTCCCAGCCCGTGCTCGGCGAGGTCAGCCTGAACCTGCGGGCCGGCGAAGTGCTGGCCCTTACCGGTGAAAACGGCGCGGGCAAGAGCACCCTGTCCAAGCTCATCAGTGGCCTGGAAACCCCCACCACCGGGCACATGACCTATCGCGGCCAGGCTTACGCGCCCGGCAGCCGCAGCGAGGCCGAGCGCCTGGGTGTGCGCATGGTCATGCAGGAGCTCAACCTGCTGCCCACGCTGACCGTGGCGGAAAACCTGTTTCTCGACAACCTGCCCAGCCGCTTCGGCTGGATCAGCCACAAACGCCTGCGCCAGTTGGCCACGGCCGCCATGGCCCGGGTCGGGCTCGATGCCATCGACCCGGACACCCCGGTCGGCGAGTTGGGCATCGGCCATCAGCAGATGGTCGAGATCGCCCGCAACCTGATCGGCGACTGCCATGTGCTGATCTTCGACGAACCCACCGCCATGCTCACCGCCCGCGAGGTGGAGCTGCTGTTCACCCAGATCGAACGCCTGCGCGAGCGCGGCGTGGCCATCGTCTACATATCGCACCGCCTTGAAGAGTTGCAGCGTGTGGCCCAGCGCATCGTCGTGCTGCGCGACGGCAAACGGGTGTGCGACGAGCCTATCCAGCGCTACAGCAGCGCCGAGCTGGTCAACCTGATGGTCGGCCGCGAGCTGGGCGAGCATATCGACCTGGGCCGCCGGCAGATCGGTGCGCCACTGCTCAAGGTCGACAGGCTCAGCCGTGCCGACAAGGTGCGTGAGGTGTCATTCGAAGTCAGGGCAGGGGAGATCTTTGGCATCTCCGGCCTGATCGGCGCCGGCCGTACCGAGCTGCTGAGGCTGATCTACGGTGCCGACCGCGCCGACAGCGGCAGCATTGCGCTGGGTCAGCCCCTACAAGCGGTCACCATCGATTCGCCAAAGGCCGCAGTACGGGCTGGTATTGCACTGATTACCGAAGACCGCAAAGGCGAAGGCCTGCTGCTTACGCAATCGATCAGCGCCAATATTGCCCTGGGCAACCTGGGCGCGGTATCGCGTGCCGGGGTGCTGGACGGCGAGGCAGAAAAGGCCCTGGCCGAGCGCCAGATCCAGGCCATGCGCATTCGCAGTGCCGGCGCGCAGCAAGTGGTGGGCGAGCTGTCTGGCGGTAACCAGCAGAAGGTGGTGATCGGCCGCTGGCTGGAGCGCGACTGCCAGGTGCTGCTGTTCGACGAGCCTACCCGTGGCATTGACGTTGGCGCCAAGTTCGACATCTATGGCCTGTTGGCCGAACTGGCGCGCCAGGGCAAGGCCTTGGTGGTGGTGTCCAGCGACCTGCGCGAGCTGATGCTGATTTGCGACCGCATCGCCGTGCTGTCTGCCGGTCGCCTGATCGACACCTTCGACCGCGACCACTGGAGCCAGGACCAGCTGCTGGCTGCTGCCTTTGCCGGTTATCAGAAACGTGACGCACTGCTGCACGATGCAGCCCCCAGGATGGATGCATGAAAACCACCCCGCTTGACAGCCAAGGCGCCGCCCCCGTGCGCCGCAGTGGCACCTACTTTGGCCTGGGCACCTACCTGGGCCTGGCCGGCGCCTTGCTGGCGATGATCGTGCTGTTCTCGTTCCTCAGCAGCCACTTCTGGTCGTACAACACCTTCAGCACCCTGGCCAACCAGATCCCCGACCTGATGGTGCTGGCGGTGGGCATGACCTTTGTGCTGATCATCGGCGGCATCGACCTTTCGGTAGGCTCGGTACTGGCCCTGGCTGCCTCCACGGTGAGCGTGGCGATTCTGGGCTGGGGCTGGGGCGTACTGCCCTCGGCGTTGCTGGGCATGGCCGTGGCTGCGCTGGCCGGCAGCATTACCGGTGGCGTCACCGTGGCCTGGCGCATTCCGTCTTTCATTGTCTCGCTTGGCGTGCTGGAAATGGCCCGGGGCCTGGCCTACCAGTTCACCGACTCGCGCACCGCCTACATCGGCGATGCCTATGCCTGGTTCTCCAACCCGGTCGCCTTTGGCATATCACCCGCGTTCATCATTGCCTTGCTGGTGATCGTGCTGGCCCAACTGGTACTGACCCGCACCGTGTTCGGCCGCTACCTGATCGGCATCGGCACCAACGAGGAGGCCGTGCGCCTGGCCGGTATCGACCCGCGCCCTTACAAGGTGCTGGTGTTCGCCCTGATGGGCCTGCTCGCCGGCCTGGCCGCACTGTTCCAGATTTCGCGCCTTGAAGCGGCCGACCCCAATGCCGGCTCCGGCCTGGAGCTGCAGGTGATCGCCGCCGTGGTGATCGGCGGCACCAGCCTGATGGGCGGGCGCGGCTCGGTCATCAGCACGTTCTTTGGCGTACTGATCATTTCGGTGCTGGCCGCCGGGCTGGCGCAGATCGGTGCCAGCGAACCCACCAAACGCATCATCACCGGGGCGGTGATTGTCATCGCCGTGGTGCTCGACACCTACCGTAGCCGGCGTGCAGGCCGGCGGAACTGAAGACATGGCAACCATCAAAGACGTCGCGGCACTGGCGGGTATCTCCTACACCACCGTGTCCCATGTATTGAACAAGACCCGACCGGTCAGCGAGCAGGTGCGGGTGAAGGTTGAAGCCGCCATCCTCGAACTGGACTACGTGCCCAGCGCCGTGGCGCGCTCACTCAAGGCGCGCAGCACGGCCACCATCGGCCTGCTGGTGCCCAACAGCGTCAACCCGTACTTTGCCGAACTGGCGCGGGGCATCGAAGACGCCTGCGAGCGCAACGGCTACTGCGTGATCCTGTGCAACTCCGACGACAACCCGCAGAAGCAGCGCAACTACCTGCGCGTGCTGCTGGAAAAGCGCGTCGACGGCCTGGTGGTGGCCTCGGTGGGCCAGGACTGCGACCTGCTGCAAAGCCTGGCCAGCGTGCGCACACCGATGGTGATCGTCGACCGCGAGCTGGAAGGTGTCGATGCCGACCTGGTGCGCATCGACCACGAGCAGGGCGCCTACCTGGCTACCCGGCATCTGCTGGAGCAGGGGCACCGGGACATCGCCTACATCGGCGGCCCCGTCGAAACCGGGGTTACCCAGCTGCGCCTGGGCGGTTTTCGCCGGGCCATGGCCGAGGCCGGGGCGCAGGTGCAGGGTAACCGCGTGCTGCATTGCGATTTCACCAGCCCCGGCGGCCATGCAGCGGCGGCGCAGCTGCTGGAGGGCAAGCGGCCCACGGCGATTTTTGCCGGCAATGACATGATCGGTTTTGGCGTGCTGCGCGCTGCGGCCGAGCGCAATATCAACGTGCCCGGCGAGCTTTCGGTCATCGGCTTCGACGACATCGAACTCAGCCGCTACGTGTACCCGCCGCTGACCACCGTGGGCCAGTCCATCCGCGAGCTGGGCGAAAACGCCGCGTCGCTGTTGCTGGCGCGCATCGTCACGCCCCGCCAGGGCGTGGCAGAGCAACGCATCGTTGCCCCGCGCATCGTATTGCGCGAGTCCACCGGGCCGCGCCCGGATCTGTTCAACGATTACCGCTAACGCTAAGGAAATGTCATGAGTGCCAAGGTCGTCGTAGTGGGTAGCCTGAACATAGACCTGGTGGCCCGGGCCCAGCGCCTGCCCCGGGCCGGCGAAACCCTTCCCGGCGAGCATTTTTTCACCGTGCCGGGCGGCAAGGGTGCCAACCAGGCCGTGGCTGTGGCGCGGCTGGGTGGCAGCGTGGCGATGATCGGTAATGTGGGTGACGATGATTATGGTCGGCAACTGCACCGGGCGTTGTACGTTGAGGGTATCGATTGCCAGGGCGTCAGCACCTGCCCTGGGGTGTCCAGTGGCGTGGCGCTGATTATCGTGGACGCTGCCAGCCAGAACTGCATCGTCATCATTCCCGGCGGCAACGGCCTGCTGACGCCGCAGTCGGTGCAGCGCTTCGATGCGCTGTTGCAGGCGGCCGAGGTGGTCATCTGCCAGCTGGAAGTGCCAGCCGACACCGTGGCTTGGACCCTGGCCAGGGCACGCGAGCTGGGCAAGCAAGTCATCCTGAACCCGGCACCTGCCACAGGCCCCTTGCCGGCAGACTGGTTCGCCCGCATCGATTACCTCACGCCCAACGAAAGCGAGGCCGAAACCCTGACCGGTATGCCCGTGACCGACCAGGACAGTGCCCGGCGCGCAGGCGAGCGCTTGCTGCAACTGGGGGCAGGCAAAGTGATCATCACCCTGGGGGCGCAAGGGGCGTTGCTGGTTACAGACCAAGGCCACCAGCACTTCCCGGCGCCGCAGGTACAACCGCTGGATACCACGGCGGCAGGCGACACCTTCATCGGGGGCTTCGCCGCAGGCCTGGTGCGGGGCCTGGGGGAGGGCGACGCCATCTCCTTCGGCCAGCGTGCGGCGGCATTGTCGGTGACCCGTGCTGGCGCCCAGCCATCGATTCCCTACCTGGCGGAGCTTGCACCATGAAGAAAACCCCGCTGCTGAACGTTGCCCTGTCGCGAACCATCGCGGGCATGGGGCACGGCGACATCCTGGTGATCGGTGATGCCGGCCTGCCGGTGCCGCCGGGTGTGGAACTGATCGACCTGGCCGTTACAGCAGGCTTGCCGGATTTCGCCAGTGTGTTGCGCGCAGTGCTAAGCGAATTGCAGGTAGAACGGCATGTGCTGGCTGAAGAAATGCAGAAAGTGGTACCGCCGGCACTGGTCGAGATCGAACGGTTGAAGGGCAAGCTGGGCAAGCGCGAATGGCTGAGCCATGAAGAATTCAAGGTGCTGTCACGCAGTGCCCGCGCCGTGGTGCGCACGGGGGAGTGCCAGCCTTATAGCAATATTTCCCTGATCTCCGGCGTTACGTTCTAGCTTACAGTCCTCGCCTGAGAAGCCTCCTGTGGGAGCGCTTTCACCGAGGCGTCGAACTGCCGTTAGCATCGGCGAAGCCGGTGCCATCCACCGCGCTGGAATCTTCGCGGGTTAACCCGTTCCCACAGGGTGTTGCGGTTATTCAGGAATATTTCTTCAGGCAACGCGGAGTGACACCCCATGCTCAAACCTTTGCTACAAGGACTCGCCCTCATGGCCACAGCCACCACCCTCCAGGCCGCCCCGATCGACCTGATCATCGACACCGACCCCGGTGCCGACGACGTGGTCGCGCTGTTCCTTGCCATGGCCTCGCCCGACGAACTCAACATCCGCGCCATCACCACCGTGGCCGGCAACGTGCGCCTGGATAAAACCTCCCGCAACGCCCGGCTGGCCCGCGAATGGGCCCGCCGCGAAGACATTCCCGTGTACGCCGGCGCCGGCCGCCCACTGGTGCGCTCGCCCATCTACGCCGCTGATGTCCACGGCGAAGAAGGCCTGACCGGCGTACAAGTACATGAACCGAAAAAGCCCTTGGCCCAAGGCAATGCCGTGCAATACCTGGTCGACACCCTGGGCGCGGCCGAACCCCACAGCATCACTGTCGCCATGCTCGGCCCGCAGACCAACCTGGCCCTGGCGCTGATTCAGCGCCCGGACATCGCCAAAGGCATCAAGGAAGTGGTGGTCATGGGCGGCGCCCATTTCAACGGTGGCAACATCACCCCGGCCGCGGAATTCAACCTTTACGCCGACCCGCATGCTGCACAGGTGGTGCTGGCCAGTGGCGTGCAACTCACCTACCTGCCACTGGATGTCACGCACAAGCTGCTGACCAGCGATGCCCGCCTCAAACAGCTGGCCGCCGTGAACAACCAGGCCAGCAAACGGGTGGTGGATATACTCAACGCTTACATCACCTACGACATGAACCTGTACGGCATGCCCGGCGGCCCGGTGCATGACGCCAGTGTCATTGCCTATCTGCTAAAGCCCGAACTGTTCAGCGGCCGGCGCATCCACATGAGCATCGACAGCCGCGAAGGCCCAAGCTTCGGCCAGACCCTCGCTGACTGGTACGGCGTGCTCAAGCAGCCCGCAAACGTGCTGTGGGTGGAGCAGGGCGATGCGCAAGGCCTGTTCGACCTGCTCAGCGCCCGTTTGGCGCGATTGGAATAGCCGCGTGCGGCGCGTAGCGCTCGAACACCTGGTCGATGAAGCTGCGTGCCGCTTCGGCACCGTTGTCGCGCACCAGCAGGTCGATGGCGATCAGCAGCAACTCCTCCGGCGTGCCAGGGCTGTACGCGCTCTGGCCCTCGGCCCATTTGACCTTGATATCGGCATCGATGCTGTGGTTGCTCATGAAAGGCTCTCGCTTGGGGCCCGGGGCGGAGGGGCGAATACCGGATCCTAGTATTCGGGGGAAGGCACTGTGCCTTCACTTCCTAAAGTAAATCATGACTTTGCAGCGCAAACCAAGCGCCTCGTCGGCCGACCGGTAAAATTCGGTCACGATTGCCTTTCGCTCAGGGCGCCTGGTTCAGGCAGACTTGCGCGGTTTTGCAACGAATTCTTGGTGGAGCTGTCGGAACAGACAGTTCCCAGATCGATTTAGGAGGCTTCATGTTCCGTACCCGTGCTTACCTGGCAACCCTGGCGGTGGCTGCTGTCCTGGCTGGTTGCAGCACTGGTGGTAGTTCTGATGGCGGCAACGCGCCTGCGGCGTCGGCCGGCAACGATGGCCGCTGCGAAGCCAGCGGTGCCGATTTTGCCATTGGCAAGCAGGGCAGTGCCGAACTGCTGGAGCAAGCGCGCAAGGCCAGCGGCTCGCAGATGGCACGCATTCTCAAGCCAAATGATGTGGTAACACTGGAGTACCGCTCCGAGCGGCTGAACCTGAATGTGAACGAGCAAGGTGTGGTGACCCGCGTCAACTGCGGTTGATGCAAAGGCCTCTTCGCGGGTAAACCCGCTCCCACAGGCTAGGCACAAGGCCCTGTGGGAGCGGGTTTGCCCGCGAAGACGTCAGGGCAGGGTGGTGCAACGCCCATAAAAAAACCCGCCACAAGGGCGGGTTTTTTCGCAGCTTCCGAATTACTCCGGACGAACCTGAGCAGCCTGCATGCCCTTCTGGCCGCGCTCGGCGACGAAGGAAACAGTCTGACCTTCTTTCAGGCTCTTGAAGCCGTCGGATTCGATGGCTTTGAAGTGAACGAACAGGTCGTCGCCGCCGCCTTGTGGGGTGATGAAGCCGAAGCCTTTCTCATCATTGAACCATTTGACGGTGCCGGTTTGGCGATTGGACATGGGATGAATCTCCAGAAACTTGATATTTTTCGAAGTGCCATAGACGCCTGAGCAGTCTGGCACAGGTGACATCATAGTCTAATTCTGCGGATGTAGCCCCTTTTACCTCCATCGGATGTTGATCCAGCGCAAAAAAAAGCTGATCAGCCCCAGCTTTAAGGGTTCAGCTCTTCGGCGCGCAGGCCTGTTGCACGACCGTTTGGGCCTTCTGCATCAGCTTGGCATCTACGCCATCTTTGCTGTCCAGGTCAGCAATCTCTGCGTCGGTAAAATTCTTTTTGATCGCCTGGGCGCCACATTCGCAGTGTTTTTTTGCGGTGGCAGCGTCAACGCGCTGGCCGCTGGCCACTTGCGTGCACTGAGCCATATAGCCAGCTTCCCTGCCTGGTGGGAAGTTGCCAGCATTCGCGGCCATGGGCAGCAGCAGGGCCCCAGCGGCCGCCAGGGCCAGAAGAGACGGAACTCGCATAACCAGTTACTCCTTGGGTTAAGGTCTCATCAAGAGTAGGTTGCCTCCCAAGGTCTGATAGGAATTTTTCCGCGTTAGTTCACCCGAAAGCTGCAATTACCAAATATTTCTGCCTGGGGTGCAACCCGCGTGCTAGCATGCCCGGCCTGCAGCTGACAACTTCCAGCCTGCAGCTATCTTTATTTCTTTCCAGTCACTCTGGTTCGTCCCTTGCAAGCCGAAAGGCTTCTGCCACTGTGAGGCAGGCTTCCTTATTCAGGAAGGCAGGTCGGATCTTGTACTGGCTCATCCCAACCCACGTGACCTTTGGTAGGGGTCACCACTAGGAGAGGAGGCGCCATGCCCGTTATTACTCTTCCCGATGGCAGTCAACGTTCGTTTGATCACGCCGTATCCGTAGCCGACGTTGCCGCGTCCATCGGCGCCGGCCTGGCCAAGGCCACCGTGGCCGGCAAGGTCGATGGCAAACTGGTCGATGCTTGCGACCTGATCAGCCACGACGCCACCCTGCAGATCATCACCCCTAAAGATGAAGAGGGACTGGAGATCATCCGTCACTCGTGCGCCCACCTGGTCGGCCACGCGGTGAAGCAGCTGTACCCGACCGCCAAGATGGTCATCGGCCCGGTCATCGACGAAGGCTTCTATTACGACATCGCCTACGAGCGCCCCTTCACCCCTGAAGATATGGCCGCCATCGAAAAGCGCATGATGGAGCTGATCGAAAAAGACTACGACGTGGTCAAGAAAGTGACCCCGCGCGCCGAAGTCATCGACGTGTTCAAGGCCCGTGGCGAAGACTACAAGCTGCGCCTGGTCGAAGACATGCCGGATGAGCAGGCCATGGGCCTGTACTACCACGAAGAATACGTCGACATGTGCCGCGGCCCGCACGTGCCGAACACCCGCTTCCTCAAGGCATTCAAGCTGACCAAGCTGTCCGGTGCCTACTGGCGCGGCGATGCCAAGAACGAGCAGCTGCAACGCGTGTACGGCACCGCCTGGGCCGACAAGAAGCAGCTGGCTGCGTACATCCAGCGCATCGAAGAAGCCGAAAAACGCGACCACCGCAAGATCGGCAAGCAGCTCGACCTGTTCCACCTGCAGGAAGAAGCCCCGGGCATGGTGTTCTGGCATGCCAACGGCTGGACGGTGTACCAGGTGCTCGAGCAGTACATGCGCCAGGTTCAGCGCGCCAACGGCTATCTGGAAATCAAGACCCCGCAGGTTGTCGACCGTATCCTGTGGGAGCGTTCCGGCCACTGGTCCAACTACGCCGAGAACATGTTCACCACCTCGTCGGAAAGCCGTGATTACGCGGTAAAACCGATGAACTGCCCGTGCCACGTGCAGGTGTTCAACCAGGGCCTGAAAAGCTACCGCGACCTGCCGCTGCGCCTGGCCGAGTTCGGTGCCTGCCACCGTAACGAGCCGTCCGGCGCCCTGCACGGCATCATGCGAGTGCGTGGCTTTGTGCAAGATGACGCGCACATCTTCTGCACCGAAGAACAGGTGAAGAAAGAAGCCGCCGACTTCATCAAGCTGACCCTGGATGTGTACAAGGATTTCGGCTTTACCGACATCGCCATGAAGCTGTCGACCCGTCCGGCCAAGCGTGTGGGCTCCGAAGAGCTGTGGGACCGTGCCGAAAGCGCACTGGCCGACGCCTTGAACGAATCCGGCCTTGAGTGGGAATACCAGCCAGGCGAGGGCGCCTTCTACGGCCCGAAAATCGAGTTCACCCTGCGCGACTGCCTCGGCCGTAACTGGCAGTGCGGCACCCTGCAGTACGACCCGAACCTGCCAGAGCGCCTGGACGCCAGCTATATCGCCGAAGATAACAGCCGAATTCGCCCGGTCATGCTGCACCGCGCCATCCTCGGTTCGTTCGAGCGCTTCATCGGCATGCTGATCGAGCACTACGCTGGCGTGTTCCCGGCCTGGCTGGCACCTACCCAGGCCGTGATCATGAACATCACCGACAAACAGGCCGATTTCGCCCTTGAGGTTGAGAAATCTCTGAACGGTAGCGGTTTCCGTGCCAAGTCGGACTTGAGAAATGAGAAGATCGGCTTTAAAATCCGCGAGCATACTTTGCTCAAGGTCCCGTACCTTTTGGTTATAGGGGACCGCGAAGTCGAAACGCAAACCGTCGCAGTGCGTACTCGCGAAGGCGCAGACCTGGGCTCCATGCCCGTCGCCCAATTCGCCGAGCTTCTGACACAAGCGGTTTCCCGGCGTGGTCGCCAAGAATCGGAGTAATGACTATTAAGCGTGAAATGAGAAACGATAAGCGTGCTGTACCGAAGGCCCCGATCAACGAGAATATCTCGGCCCGCGAGGTTCGGTTAATTGGCGCAGACGGCGAGCAGGTTGGCATCGTCTCGATTGATGAAGCGCTGCGTATCGCTGATGAAGCGAAGCTGGACCTGGTAGAAATCTCTGCAGACGCGGTACCACCGGTCTGCAAGGTCATGGACTACGGCAAGCACCTCTTCGAAAAGAAGAAGCAGGCCAACGAAGCCAAGAAAAACCAGAAGCAGATCCAGATCAAAGAAATCAAGTTTCGTCCAGGGACGGAGGATGGGGATTACCAGGTAAAACTACGCAACCTGGTACGTTTCCTTACCGATGGGGACAAGGCCAAGATCTCTCTGAGATTCCGCGGCCGTGAGATGGCCCACCAGGAGCTGGGCATGGAGCTGTTGAAGCGGGTCGAAGCCGACCTCGCCGAATACGGCACCGTTGAGCAGCATCCGAAGATGGAAGGACGCCAGCTTATGATGGTCATCGCCCCCAAAAAGAAGAAGTAATCTCCCGGGCACGGCAGGCCTGATGATTATTGTGTAATTTTTTTCGAATGCGGAGTTCAACATGCCAAAAATGAAAACCAAGAGCGGTGCTGCGAAGCGCTTCCTGAAGACAGCTTCGGGCTTCAAGCACAAGCACGCTTTCAAGAGCCACATCCTGACCAAAATGTCGACCAAGCGTAAGCGTCAACTGCGCGGTGCCAGCTTGCTGCACCCGTCCGACGTGGCAAAAGTCGAGCGCATGCTGCGCGTTCGTTAATTCTGGTTAAGATAGAGGAAGTTACTCATGGCTCGTGTTAAGCGCGGCGTTATCGCTCGTAAGCGTCACAAAAAAATTCTGAAACTGGCTAAAGGTTACTACGGTGCACGCTCGCGCGTATTCCGCGTAGCCAAGCAAGCGGTCATCAAGGCAGGCCAATACGCCTACCGCGACCGTCGCCAGAAGAAGCGTCAGTTCCGCGCACTGTGGATCGCTCGTATCAACGCCGGTGCCCGCACCAACGGTCTGTCCTACAGCCGTCTGATTGCTGGCCTGAAAAAGGCTTCGATCGAAATCGACCGTAAGGTTCTGGCCGATCTGGCAGTGAACGAAAAAGCGGCGTTTGCTGCGATTGTCGAGAAAGCTAAAGCCGTTCTGGCTTAAGTACCCGCGACAATCACCCGGCGGCGCTGGCGCCGTCGGGCATTGAACGTCATCGATAGGGGAAGAGCCTTCAAAGCTCTTCCCCTATTTTCGTATCTGGAGTCTGTACATGGAAAACCTGGATGCGCTGGTCTCCCAAGCCCTAGAGGCCGTGGAACGCGCTGAAGACATCAACGCCCTGGAACAGATCCGGGTTAATTATCTCGGCAAGAAGGGCGAGCTGACCCAGGTGATGAAGACCCTGGGCAACCTGCCAGCCGAAGAGCGGCCGAAAGTCGGCGCGCTGATCAACGATGCCAAAGAGCGCGTCACCGTTGTGCTCAATGCCCGCAAGGCCGCCTTTGAAGAAGCCGAGCTCAGCGCTCGCCTGGCAGCCGAATGCATTGACGTCACCCTGCCAGGCCGCGGCCAGGCCACCGGTGGCCTGCACCCGATCACCCGTACACTCGAGCGCATCGAGCAGTTCTTCACCCACATCGGCTACGGCATTGCCGAAGGCCCAGAGGTTGAAGACGATTACCACAACTTCGAAGCGCTCAACATCCCCGGCCACCACCCGGCCCGGGCGATGCACGACACCTTCTACTTCAATGCCAACATGCTGCTGCGTACCCACACCTCGCCGGTGCAGGTACGGACCATGGAGTCCACCCAGCCGCCTATCCGCATTGTCTGCCCTGGCCGCGTATACCGCTGCGACTCGGATATCACCCACTCGCCGATGTTCCACCAGGTCGAAGGCCTGCTGATCGATCGCGACATCAACTTCGCCGACCTCAAGGGCACCATCGAAGAATTCCTGCGCGTGTTCTTCGAAAAAGAACTGGCGGTACGTTTCCGCCCATCGTTCTTCCCCTTCACCGAGCCGTCCGCCGAAGTCGACATCCAGTGCGTGATGTGTTCCGGCAACGGCTGCCGCGTATGCAAGCAAACCGGCTGGCTGGAAGTGATGGGTTGCGGCATGGTGCACCCAAGCGTGCTGCGCATGTCTGGCATCGACCCTGAAGAGTTCCAGGGCTTCGCCTTCGGCATGGGCGCCGAGCGCCTGGCCATGCTGCGCTATGGCGTCAACGATTTGCGTCTGTTCTTCGACAACGACCTGCGGTTCCTGGCGCAATTCCGCTAGGCCCAATCGACGCAACTTTCAGGAGAACAGCATGAAATTCAGTGAACAGTGGCTGCGCGGTTGGGTAAACCCGCAAGTCTCCCGTGACGAACTGGTCGCCCGCCTGTCCATGGCCGGCCTCGAAGTCGACAGCGTAACCCCCGCTGCCGGCCAGTTCAGCGGCATTGTCGTGGGCGAAATCCTCGCCACCGAACAACACCCGGACGCCGACAAGCTGCGCGTGTGCCAGGTATCCAACGGCCAGGAAACGTTCCAGGTCGTGTGCGGCGCGCCTAACGCCCGCCCAGGCATCAAGATTCCATTCGCCATGATCGGCGCCGAGCTGTCTGGCGACTTCAAGATCAAAAAGGCCAAACTGCGTGGCGTCGAGTCCTTCGGCATGCTGTGCTCGGCAGCCGAGCTGGAAATCAGCGAAGAGAACGACGGCCTGCTGGAACTGGCAGCCGACGCCCCGGTAGGCGAAAACATTCGCACCTACCTCAACCTGGACGACGCCAGCATCGAAATCGGCCTTACGCCGAACCGCGGTGACTGCCTGTCCATCGCCGGCCTGGCCCGCGACGTCAGCGCCCTGTACGACACCCCGGTCACCCGCCCGGTGGTGCCAGCGGTAGCGCCTGCCCACGACGAAGTGCGCCCGGTGGAAGTCAGCGCCCCGGCCGCCTGCCCACGCTACCTGGGCCGTGTTATCCGTAACGTCGACCTCAGCAAGCCGACCCCCCTGTGGATGGTCGAACGCCTGCGCCGCAGCGACGTACGCAGCATCGACGCCGCCGTCGACATCACCAACTACGTGATGCTCGAACTCGGCCAGCCGATGCACGCCTTCGACCTGGCAGAAATCAACGGCGGCATTCGCGTACGCATGGCCGAAGAGGGCGAAAAACTCGTCCTGCTCGACGGCCAGGAAGTTGCCCTGCGCGCCGACACCCTGGTCATCGCCGACCACACCCGCGCCCTGGCCATCGCCGGCGTCATGGGTGGCGAGCACAGCGGTGTAAACACCGAAAAAACCCGCGACCTGTTCCTGGAAAGCGCCTTCTTCGAGCCGATTTCCGTCGCCGGTAAAGCCCGTTCCTACGGCCTGCACACCGATGCCTCGCACCGCTACGAGCGCGGCGTCGATTCGCAACTGGCCCGCGAAGCCATCGAACGCGCCACCCAGCTGGTGCTCGACATCGTCGGCGGCGAAGCCGGCCCGGTAGTCGAAGCCGTCAGCGAACAGCACCTGCCACAAGTGGCCCCGGTCGTCCTGCGCGACGAACGCATCACCCAGATGCTCGGCATGCAAATGGACCCAGCCCAGGTCGAGCAACTGCTCAACGCACTGGAACTGACCACGACCAAGAGCGGGGAAGGGCAGTGGACCGTCAACGTCCCAAGCCACCGCTTCGATATCAGCCTGGAAGTGGACCTGATCGAAGAGCTGGCCCGCCTGTACGGTTACAACAACCTGCCGGTACGTTACCCGCAAGCCCGCCTGGCCCCACAGGGCAAGCCGGAAACCCGCGGTGACCTGCCAACCCTGCGCCGCCTGCTGGTTGCCCGCGGCTACCAGGAAGCTATCACCTACAGCTTCATCGACCCGAAACTGTTCGAACTGTTCAGCCCGGGCGTAGAGCCACTGCTGCTGGCCAACCCTATCTCCAGTGACATGGCCGCCATGCGCGCGTCGCTGTGGCCGGGCCTGGTCAAGGCACTGCAACACAACCTGAACCGCCAGCAAGACCGCGTGCGCCTGTTCGAAAGTGGCTTGCGCTTCGTTGGCCAACTCGGCGACCTGCAGCAGCAGCCAATGATTGCCGGCGTCATCACCGGCAGCCGCCTGCCAGAAGGTTGGGCCAACGGCCGCGACGGTGTCGACTTCTTCGACGTTAAAGCCGACGTGGAAGCCCTGCTGGGCTACTCTGGCGCCCTGAGCGACTTCACCTTCAGCGCCGGCAAACACCCCGCCCTGCACCCAGGCCAAACCGCCGCCATCGAACGCGACGGCAAACTGGTCGGCTACCTCGGCGCCATCCACCCGGAGCTGGCCAAGGCCCTGGGCCTGGACCGCCCGGTGTTCCTGTTCGAGCTGGTGCTGGGCGATGTGGTCGAAGGCCGCCTGCCGAAGTTCAGCGAGCTGTCCAAGTTCCCGGAAACCCGCCGCGACCTGGCGTTGATCGCCGGCCGTGACGTGGCTGCCAGCGCGGTGCTTGAATTAATTCGTGACAATGCAGGCGAATGGCTCACAGACCTCAGGCTGTTTGATGTCTACCAAGGTAAAGGCATTGATCCTGATAGAAAAAGCCTTGCCGTTGGCTTGACCTGGCAGCATCCATCGCGCACTCTTAACGACGATGAGGTGAACACTACCCTGCAAAACATCCTCACCTCGCTCGAACAAAGGTTGAACACCACGTTAAGGAAATAACGGCATGGGTGCTCTGACGAAAGCTGAGATGGCCGAAAGGCTGTACGAGGAGCTGGGGCTTAACAAGCGTGAGGCCAAGGAGCTGGTCGAGCTGTTTTTCGAAGAAATTCGGCACGCACTTGAAGAGAACGAGCAGGTGAAGCTGTCCGGTTTCGGCAACTTCGACCTCCGCGACAAACGCCAGCGGCCGGGCCGCAACCCCAAGACTGGGGAAGAGATCCCGATCACCGCACGGCGCGTCGTCACCTTTCGTCCAGGGCAGAAGTTGAAGGCCCGGGTTGAGGCCTATGCTGGAACCAAGCCATAACGACGAACTGCCCCCCATACCGGGCAAGCGCTACTTCACCATTGGTGAAGTAAGCGAGTTGTGTGCCGTCAAGCCGCACGTGCTGCGGTATTGGGAGCAGGAGTTCGACCAGCTTAACCCTGTGAAGCGGCGGGGGAACCGGCGGTATTACCAGCGGCAGGATGTGCTGATGATTCGCCAGATTCGTGCGCTGCTGTATGACCAGGGGTTCACCATTGGCGGGGCGCGGTTGCGGCTTTCCAGTGATGAGGCTAAAGATGAATCCAGCCAGTACAAGCAGCTGATTCGGCAGATGATTGTTGAATTGGAGGATGTATTGGTGGTGTTGAAGAAGTGAGCCTGGGCTTTTCGGATGAGTGGAAATTTTTTTGAGAAAAAGCTTTCATTTATCAAAAGGTTAGGGTAGATTCTTCATCGTTCTCAGAGGTTGTGAGAATGTAGTCGGGGCGTAGCGCAGCCCGGTAGCGCACTTGCATGGGGTGCAAGGGGTCGAGTGTTCGAATCACTCCGTCCCGACCAAATAACTCCAAAGAATCCAGTCACTTAGCGGTGACTGGATTTTTTTATGTCTGTTCGTTTTTCTCTGGTTGGCAATTTTGCCCCACTTTTTGCCCCACCGAGATGTTGATCAGATTCTTCATGCTACTTAGCACAATAAAATCTGTGGCTGACAGCTGTTAAGGGCCGATTACCTCTCCCGGTTAATAGTCAGCTGCTTCAGCTCAATCGCTTTTTGGATTTTAGGTGGCCGGTCTCGACTCATCGCAGCCCTTCACGAAGTCAGCAACCGGCCAAAAGAGCCAGTCGAAGGTGTCCTGGAAATCAGCGGCGATTCACCTAGCTTGATCGCTTGATCCAGCATGTCGGCAACTTCGCAGAAGGTCTTCATGGCCTCATTCCTCGTTTCTTCAGTAATCCGCGAGGAGAGGGTCAGGGCGGCCATGGTCTGATGCTTCTGAGGGTAAGCCATCCACACCAATCCACTTAACTTTTCCAAACACACCATAGCTGGGTTCTGAGCGAGTCGGCCATCGCTATTGGGCTCTCCCGAAGATCTGCATGAAGCTGTCCCTTGAGTTCCAAGTTGAGCTGGTTCAAGAGGTCAGCTTCGCTCGGGAACCAGACAAAGACGGTGCCCTCAGACACACCGCCGCCTTGGCAATCTTTGCAGTCGAGGCGCTGCTCAAGCAGGGCGTCGCCACCTCTGCTCCCACTGCTGTTGCCCCATTGAACTCAGCTCCCTAACAAGCCAGAGATGATCGCTCCCCAAACCGTTGGCTAGCAATAGGGCATCCATTACACCTTGAACTTCCAACCTGTACCGGTCCGCAAAGCGCCGCTGATCGAGCGTAAATCAGCGGCGTTTGCAGGTTCATGTCACGCCTTGAAAGCGGCCATCAGCTGCTGTTGCTGGTTGGCCAGCTCTTTGAGGCTACTGCCGATCACCGCCGCCCGCTCCGAGTTCGCCGCCAGCTCACGGGTGACGTCACGGATGGCGATCACGGTCTTACTGACCTCTTCCGAGACCGCACTTTGCTCTTCGGCGGCGCTGGCGATTTGCAGGTTCATATCGCTGATGAGGTCGACCGCGCCGCCGATCTTGCCCAGCACCAGGCTGGTCTGGGTGACGTGTTCGACGCTGGTGGCAACCTGCGCATGGCTGTGCTGCATGGCATTGACCACCGACAGTGTGCCGCTTTGCAGTTTCTCGATCACCTCACGGATTTCGCTGACCGACTCTTGCGTTCGGCGAGCCAGGTGGCGCACCTCGTCCGCGACCACTGCGAAACCTCTGCCTGATTCTCCGGCCCGTGCAGCCTCGATGGCTGCATTGAGCGCCAGAAGGTTGGTCTGCTCGGCAATCGAGCGGATGACGTCGAGCACGCCGCCGATCTGTTCACTGCTGCTGGCCAGGTCGGAAACGTCAAGCCGGGTGTCTTCAATGCGCTTTGCGAGTTCGGCGATCATCACGTTGGCGTGCTCGATGGCGAGCAGGCCTTCCTGGGCCGCGGCTTCCACCCGGGTGGTTGCTTCGGCGGCCTGCGCTGCGCTGCGCGCCACATCATGGGAGGTCGCGGTCATTTCCTGGGAGGCGGTGGCGACCATGTCGATCTCGCGGAACTGCTGCTGCATGCCGTTCGAGCTGTCCGCGGCGATCGAGGCTGCCTGCTGAGCGGTGTTGCGTGTTTCGTTGGACGAGCGGGATACCGCAGCGATGATCGGCTGCAGTTTGTCGAGGAAGCGATTGAACGCTCCGACCAGCTTGCCGACTTCGTCCTGGCGTATGTGCTGCAGGCGGCGGGTCAAATCACCATCACCGTCGGCGATGTCATTCAGTGCTCGCGCCACTTCGGTGATCGGGCGGCTGATCGACTGACCGAGCCAGGCGATCAGTACCAGAGCGATCAAGGCCACCAGTGCGCCTAGCAGCAGTTGTGTGCGGACATTGCCCGCAGAAACATCGTCCAGATGACTGGACAGGGCGGCAGCGGGTGCGAGCAGAGTAGACGCCGGCACCATCAGCACGGCTGTCCAGCGGCTGCCACCGAGGGCATCGAAGGTCGCGGTCGCCAGCATGTCCCGCCCATATTGCTGAACGCTGACCGGCGCAGATTGCGAGCTGACCCGTTGACTGAGGCCAGGGTCGATCACGTTCAAGGCTTTGGCCAGATGCTCTGGATAGCGGCTATCGGCCGCAATGGTGC
The DNA here is from genome assembly GCF_042956345.1 of Pseudomonas sp. NPDC008258. Lineage (NCBI taxonomy): Bacteria > Pseudomonadati > Pseudomonadota > Gammaproteobacteria > Pseudomonadales > Pseudomonadaceae > Pseudomonas > Pseudomonas sp. NPDC008258. The sequence goes on along the minus strand of NZ_JBIBGE010000009.1, from coordinate 135,017 downwards.
CGTCCGCGCTGATCAGCAGCACACGGCTGTCACCTGCGTAGAGTTGCCTGGCGAAATCTGCTGCACGCATCTGCAGGCTGGCAAGGCTGATGTCAACGCTCATCACCCCTTGCACGCTACCAGCGCCGGACAACGGAACGGCAATAGTGGCCATCAGGGTGTTTACGCCGGAGGAGTCGGTATAGAGATAGGGGGCCGTCAGGCAGGTGCGGGCCAGCTGCCGCGCACACTTGTACCAGTAAGTGGCATTGCTGCCATCATCGAGGATTTCCTTTTCCGGGATGGTGTAGCTGGGAATATGGGTCGATTGATAGACCGCGAACCGCCCCTTTTCGTTGCCGGCAAAAGGTTTGTTGACGAATGCAGGGTCAAGGGTGCCGGGCTCCAGTGCCACGCCCACACCGAACGGCAAGGGGTTGGCCTTGACGTGCTCGGCTAGCGCTTCGCTGATGGCCTGGCGAGCATCGGCTTCATGGAGTTCGCTGACGGGTTTGAGCGTGCGTTCACGCATCAGTTGCCGCGTCAGTGTCTCGCCAAAGTCCGCCGCTCGTTGGAAGTACGCCGAGGCTTGGCGCGACTGGGAGCGGGCGACTTCTACCAGATAGCGCTGCGCGTCTTCGCGCAGCATGCCGGTGCTGGTGCTTTTGACCAGGGTTGCGGTCTGTGCTGAAAGATAAAGCGACGTCCCGACGAGCGCCAGAGCGGTCGCCGCCATGCACAGGCCTGCCAGCAGGCAGATGCGCAAGCGGATCGATAACGTGTTGAATGCTTCCATGAAGGTGTTTCCGCCAAGTGCTGTTGTCGTTGTAGGTTCGGCACATGCGCAACGAAAAAAGGCCGCGGCTGCGACCTTTTTCTCTTCATTGCACAGTGTTACTGCGCTTTGCACTCGGCCCACAGGAACGGTGCGATGGCTTCCTGGTTGAGCGTCACACCCAGGCCTGCGTCAGCGGTGATGCCCAGCTTGCCGTTGGCGATCCGGTCCTCAGGGGCGTTGTTCAGGATCTGCACATACTTCGGCGAGTCGCTGAAGTACGGGTAGATTTCCATGGTCATGAAGTTCGGCAGGGTAACGCCGACCTGCATGGTTGCTGCGGTGCACAGCGAGCTTGCGCAGTTGTGCGGCGCGACCAGCATGTTATAGGCCTCGGCCATGGCGGCGATCTTCTTGGTTTCGCCCAGGCCTCCGGTGTTGCCAACGTCCGGCTGGACGATGTCGACGATCTGTTTTTCGATCAGGCGACGGAAGCCCTGACGGGTGTACAGGCGTTCGCCAGCCGCCATCGAGGCCTGGGTCGACTTGGAGATCTTTTCCATGGCGCCGACATCGAAGGCATCGCAAGGTTCCTCGATCCAGGTGATGCCCAAGTCTTCGTAGCGCTTGCACAGGCGAATGGTTTCACCGGTGGTCATGCCGCCGCTCAGGTCGATGTACACCTCGGCGGCATCGCCGGTCACCTCGACCAGTTGCTTGACGCGCTGATAGGCCAGCTCCATGAACTCACGGTCATGGGCGCGGCGCTGCACGTGTTGCAGGCGGCCTTTTTCGTCCTGGGTGGCCAGCGGGTAGCACTTCAGGGCTTTGTAGCCGTCTTTCATCGGGCGTTCTGCAGCCTTGGCCCAGTCGTTGGCGTTGTAGCAGTGGTAGTTCCAGCCGTTGGCGTAGACCGGCACTTCATCGAACACCTTGCCGCCGAAGAACTCGTAGATCGGCAGGTTGCTGGCCTTGCCCTTGATGTCCCACAGCGCCGTCTCGATGGCGCTGATACCGGCGAACACGATGGCACCGCCACCCTTGGCCCAGAACGAATTGTCGTACATTTTCGAGTACAGCTGCTCGATGCGGAACGGATCCTGGCCGACGATCACACGCTCGCACAGGTCCTTGATCATGCCGGCTGCGGCAGTGGCCCCAAGGCCATACGCGATGGCGGCCTCACCAATACCGGTAATGCCTTCGTCAGTAGTCAGTTCGACGATGATCGGTTTGACGTAGCCGCTTTCAACGAGAAAGACTTTTGCCGAGATAACTTTCATGTGTGCTCCAGTTTGACAGCGAAAATGCAGGTCGAAGACTTGCCGGTTGTTATTGAAGGTTCAGATGGTCCATGGCCGTGGCCAGCGGCGGGTAATCGGTGCACAGGCGATCGATGGTGCCGACGCCCTGTGCGACGGTTTTCAGTTCGTTGTGGCGCAGCAGGCAAGAGCCCAAGGCTGTGGCCAATGTCTGGCAGGCCTGTGCGTCCATTCCCCGTGCGCTGACCGGGAAGGTGTTGATGAGCAGGTGAGTGCTTTCGCGGCGCTCCACGCTTACACCCAGGCGGGCGAGGGTTGCGGCCGCTTGTTGGTGCGTCATCGCGAGAGGGCGCAGATCGAGCGCGACCGTCTGCACATCGGTGCCAGCGCAGTGCACCTGCAGGCCTAGGTCGCTGAAAGCCCGAGCCATCGCACGTGCGTTGGTCATCGACAACTGCTGGCGGGCCACTTGCAGCGGGGCGTCGGCCTGGCGAAGGCTGTTGATCAGCGCCAGTTTCAAGCGATGGGGAATGCTCAGGTGGCCAAGGCCGTGCAGCGATTCGCAGAATTTCTGGTAAAGCGCAGGTTCGCGGGTCATGAAGAACCCGCCACGTGGACCCTGCAGGGATTTGTGGGTCGCGCCGGTAATGACGTTGGCATAGGGCAGGGGATTGGCCAGCAAATCTGCGGCAATCAACCCGGCAACTCGGGAAATATCGATGACCAGGCTGGCGCCGACGCTGTCGGCGATTTTGCGCAACACCTGGTAATCCAGGTTGCGGGTGTACGCGGTGTAGCCGGCGACGATGCAGCGCGGGCGTGTCGTCGCTACCTCGCTTGCCAAGCGGTTATAATCGATAAGCCCATTGCTGTGGCAGGGCGCGGCGGTACGTTGCAGGCGCGCAGTGGTGGCGGCAACGTAGAGCGTGTCCAGTATCCCTTCAAGCTCCGGGTCCGCCAGGCAGATGACCGGCTCGCCTGGTTGCAGGAGTGCCTTGAATACCGCTCGGTTGGCCTGCTGACCGTTGTGCGCATTGAAGCTGGCCAGGCGTGTGCCGAACAGCCGCTGCGCCAGTTCGAGCAAATGCCGGTCAACCTCCTTGAAGCCGATGCGCACGGCGCGACGCCCGATGACGGTCATCTGCGTCGCGCAATGGACCTCGGAAACTGTCCAGCGCTGCGTAAGGGCGTCGCTCGCGGTCAGGTTGATTCGGCCGCGATCGGCGCCCCAGCCGACCTTGACGCTGGACAGCATCTGCTGAATGAGCCCTTGCAGCGGCACTGTCATCAGAGTCATAAAAGCCCCTCACTCATCCTGGCGCTGCTTAGCGGTTGATCACGTATTCGACGGCCTGGTGCAGGCCACGGCCTTTCCACAGCAGGCATTCGTTGAGGTCCGCGTCGCACAGGGCGATCGACTCGATCAATCCGACGAAGATGGTGTGAGAGAACCCATCGAAGCAGTTGCCGATCCGGCAGACCATCCCGACAGGTGCATTGAGCAGCACCGGCGCCTTGCCGTTGTCCAGCTCCCAGTCGTCCAGGGCAAAGCGGTCGGCGCCTTTGGCGGTATTGAACTGGTTGACCACATGGGCGTGGCCCGGGGAGAGCAGGCTGACGCCGAAGTAGCCGTTGTTGAGGATCAGGTCGTGCGCGGATGCGCTTTTGTTCACGCAGACGATCACCGAAGGTGGCTCGGCCGACAGGCTGCATACCGCAGTGGCGATCAACCCGGCGGGCTGATCATCGGCAAAGGTGGTGATGGCGGTGATAGCGCCGGCAAAGCGGCCCATGGCTTCTTTGAATTGTTGTTCGATCATGGCGATTTCCTCAGGTAAAGCTGGCCGCAGGGCGGCCAGCCAGGGGTCAGGCATGCAGGCAGGAAATGAAGTGGGTATGCAGGTAGCCGTCGAGCGCCTCGCTGCCGCCCTCGGAGCCATGGCCCGAATCCTTGATGCCGCCATACGGTGTTTCCGGAAGGGCAAGGCCCAGGTGGTTGATGGTCAGCATGCCGGCTTGCACACCCTGGCTCAGTGCATGGATGTCGGCTTGGCGGCGGGTCCAGGCATACGAGGCGAGGCCGAATGGCAAGCGGTTGGCTTCGGCGATCGCTTCATCGATGTGGGTGAACTTGACGAACAAGGCGACCGGGCCGAAAGGCTCTTCGTTCATGATCTCCATGTCGGTGGTCAGGCCACTGAGCACGGTAGGAGCGAAGTAGTGGCCAGGTTGCTTGAGTCGCGAACCCCCGCATTCCAGACGTGCACCCTTGGCCACAGCGTCCTCGACCAAGCGCTGCACCGCCTCCAGGCGACGCTCGTTGATCAGTGGGCCTACTTGGGTTGCAGCTTGCAGGCCATCGCCCACGCTCAGCGCAGCGGCGGCATCCTTGAACATCTCGACGAAGCGATCATGCACGCCTTCCTGCACAAGGAAGCGGGTGGGCGAGATGCACACTTGACCGGCATTGCGGAACTTGAAAGCGATCAGCGCCGCACAGGCACTTTCAAGATCGGCGTCGTTGCAAATGATCACCGGCGCATGACCGCCGAGCTCCATGGTGGCCGGCTTCATGTGCTTGCCTGCCAAGGCCGCGAGGTGTTTGCCTACCGGAACGGAGCCGGTGAACGAGACCTTGCGGATGATTGGGCTGGGAATGCAGTGCTCCGAGATGTGCGCGGGTACGCCATAGACCAGTTGCAGGGTACCGGCAGGTACGCCGGCGTCCTGGAAGCATTCGAACAAGGCCGCAGGGGCAGCTGGGGTTTCCTCCGGGCCTTTGATGATCATCGAGCAGCCTGCCGCCAGGGCTGGGCTGATCTTGCGCAGGATCTGGCTGACCGGGAAGTTCCAAGGCGTGAAGCCAATCGCCGGACCGACCGGCACGCGCACGGCGTGTTGGGTCACGTTGCTGGCGCGCGATGGAATGATACGGCCGTAGGTGCGGCGCGCCTCTTCGGCGAACCAGTCGAGCAGATCCGCGCCGCCGTTGACTTCCATGCGTGCTTCGGCCAGTGGCTTACCTTCTTCAAGGGTAATCAGCGTGGCGATCGCTTCGGCACGTTCGCGCAAGAGGCCTGCGGCCTTGCGCATGATCTTGCTGCGCTCGAATACCGAAATCGCCTGCCAGGCCTTGAATCCGCTGGCCGAGGCGGCCAGCGCCTGATCAAGGTCGGCGGAACTGGCGTGGGCAAAGGCACCGATGCGTTCGCCGTTTGCCGGGTTGAACACATCTCCACGCACGCCTTCACTGCCTTCACGCCATTGGCCGTCGATGAGCAGTTTGACCTCTGGATAGTTCATGCAATCTCCTGACTCGTCAGTGCAACCCTCAGGGGCTGCGGATCTTTTGTAGTCAGGACTGAGCAAGCGCTGTGCCAGTTTTTTTGTTGTTTAAAAACAGTAAGTTAGATGTGTTTGACAATAAATTCTCAAGTTTGAGAAAACCCAGGATCAAGTTTGCTCATGCTGATTCGGCACCGCGGGTGACCGCTGGGCGGGCCAACAGGCAGAGTGCTGCGAGGGTCACGCAGAGGAACCAGAACGCGGTATGCAGCGACGTGACCTCGGCAATATGGCCGATGAAACCTGGCCCCAGCAGCACGCCGAGGTAGCCGATCGTGGCCACGGCGCTCAGGCTGGCTGCGGCCGGCATGCGGTTTTGTTGAAGGGCGGCGCGAAACAGCACTGGCACGGCGTTCGCCAACCCCACGCCGGCCAGCGCGAAACCGGCAAGTGCCCCGGTCAGCGACTGAGTTTGGGCAAGCCCCAGGCCCAGCAGTGCCAACAGGGCGCCACCGGCCAGCAGAAGCGGGTCCCCCAGCAGGCGTGCCAGTCGATCACCGGCAAAACGAGCGCCCGCCATCGCCAGGGTGAAGGCGCTGTAAGCGATGCCGGCTGACTCCAGCGGTACCTGGTGTGCGCCTTGCAGGTAGAGGGCGCTCCAATCGAGCATCGCGCCCTCCACCAGCAGGCAGATGAACGAGAGGGCGGCGATCAGCATCACCACGCCCCGGGGCCATTTGAATACGGCGTTGTCCAGCGCATCCAGGCGTACGATCTGGTGGCGCCAGGCCAGGGCTAGGCGAAGCACCGCCAGCACGGCTGCGCAACTGGCTGCTTGCAGAGGTGAGGCGCCTAGGTTCAGCAGCAGTGTCATGCCGGCGGCGCCGACGAACGTGCCGACACTGAACAGCGCGTGGAAGCCGGACATCAGCGGTTGTTGTGCCGCCTTTTCGACCATGGCGGCCTGCAGATTGACGCATATGTCACCCAGCCCGAGGCAGGCCCCGAACACGAGAAGTGACAAGGCGCACAGCCAAGGCGATGCCACGGTGCTCAGCGCAAGCAGGGCGGCGCAGAAGCACAGGCCCGAGAGCTGCATCAGCAGGCGCAAGCCCACACGCTGGGCGATGCGCCCTGCAAGCGGCATGCTGATCAGCGACCCCAGACCAATGCACAGCAACAAACTGCCGAACAGCCCGTCAGCCAGGCCCATCCTGGTTTTGGCAAAGGCCACCAGCGGGGCCCACGCAGCCATGGTGAAACCGACCGCGAAAAAGGTCAGGCGGGTAGCGCAGCGGTAGGCCGGTGCAGCGAAGGATTCGGTCATGAAATCTCTTTGAATGAAAAAGGCCACCTGGTATCAGGTGGCCTTGGTCAGGTACCCAGCAGTGTCAAACCGGGGTTTTGGCGCTGGTCAGCGGCATCACCAGCGTGGAGGCTTTTTCGGGCTGAGGCAGCAGCGAACGGCGGCCTTTGATGAAGTCGGCCAGGCGTTCACCCAGCATCATCGAGGGCGCACTGGTGTTGCCCGAGACCAGCGACGGCATGGCGGAAGTGTCGCAGACCCGAAGGCCCTTGAGGCCGTGGACACGGAACTCAGGGTCGACCACTGCCATGGCGTCCACCCCCATCTTGCAGGCCCCGGAGGGGTGCAATGCACCTTGGGCGGTTTCCCTCACGAAGCGTACTCGGTCCTCATGGGTGGTCAGCGGTTGGCGTGGACGATGAACGTGGGCCACGTACGGTTTGAGTGCCGATTGCTCCATGATTTCCATGCCCAGGCGTACGGCCTCGGCGAGCATGTCGACATCGTACGGGTCCGACAGGTAGTTGGGGTCGACACGCGGCGGCGAGTCGGGATTGGCATTACGCAGGCGCACGGTGCCGCGCGAGCGTGGTCGAGTCTGGTAGACGTTGACCGTGCAGCCGTTGCCGCTTGGCGTGGTCTCGGCACCTTCCTCCACGCCTGCGCCCGGCAGGAAGTGGAACTGCAGGTTGGGCAGCGGATCGTTGGGATCGGCATACCACACCAGGCCACCCTCGCAGATGTTCGAGGTGATCGGGCCATTCCGGAACAGCAGGTATTGCAGCCCCGCCCAAGCCTGCCAGTGCAGTTTCTTGTACTTGTCGTAGCTGTGGGCGCCGGTGAGCTCGTAGATCAGGAACATGTCCACATGGTCCTGGAAGTTTTCGCCGACCCCGGGCAGGTCGTGCACGACCGGAACGCCGACCGAGCGCAGGTGTTCGGCCGGGCCGATGCCCGAGCGCAGCAGCAGGGTAGGGGAGCCGACTGCACCGGCGCTGACGATCACCTCTTTTTCGGCGCGCAGCACTTTGACCTGGCCGCTCTCACGGTACTCCACACCACAGGCGCGGCCGTTTTCGACCAGTACGCGCAGCACCTGGCAGCCGGTCTTGATTTTCAGGTTGCTGCGGCTGCGCGCCGGGTTCAGGTAGGCCACGGCCGCGCTGCAGCGCAGGCCATTGCGCATTTTGACCTGGTAGAAACCCACGCCTTGCTGCTTGCCGGAGTTGAAGTCCGCGGTGAAGGGAATGCCCAACTGTTGCGCGGCCTTGACCCATGCCTTGGTCAGGTAATGGGTATGGCGCTGATCGGAAACGCCCAGTGGGCCACCTTGGCCGTGTGCCTGGTCGGCGAAGCGCTCGTTGTCTTCGCTGCGCTTGAAGTACGGCAGCACTTCCTTGTACGACCAGCCGGTGCAGCCCTGGGCCTCCCAGTTGTCGTAGTCCTCAGGGCAGCCGCGCATGTAGACCATGGCGTTGACCGAGCTGCCGCCACCCAGCACTCGGCCCTGGACCATTTCCGGTGCGACGTCGTTCTGGTGCTTCTGTGGTTCGAGCTTGTAGCGGGTGAGCAAGTTACCTTTGGCGGTCTTGAAGTAGGTGACCGGCATATGGATATAGGGGTTCCAGTCCCGCGAGCCTTGCTCGAGCAGGGTCACCGAAACGTTCGAATCCTCTGTAAGCCGGGAAGCCACTGCACAGGCAGCGGGGCCTCCGCCTACCACGATGTAATCAACCACGTTTGACTCCTTATTATTGCTGAAACAGATTGCACGCAACTCGCGCCAGGCGCGAACTCATTGTGTGAGAACCACCACCGCCTGCTCAGGCCAGCTCATGTGGACCAGGCTGCCAGGTGCGTGTTCAATGCCGGTTACCGGGCGTGTCTGTTGGCAGGTAAAGAGACTTTCGCCTTTTTTTACCTGATAGACCACCCGGTTGCCGATGAACACCACGTCATGCACCGTTCCGGCCATTGCATTGTGAGCTTCCAGCACGCCCGGGGCTTGGCCTGCTGCGGTAAGGCGTATGGCCTCCGGCCGTATCGACAGCGAGACCTGATCCCCCGCACTGGCACTGGCCACCGCCCCGCGCGCCTGGAAGTGCGCGGTGGAGATATTTCCAAGACCGTCCATCACGTTGCTCACGCGGCCTTCAACGATGTTGGTGTCGCCGAAGAACCGGGCACAGAACAGTGATTTGGGTGCCGCATACAGGTCCTGCGGCGAGCCCAGTTGTTCGATCTCGCCACGGTTCATCAGCACCACACGGTCTGACAGGATCATCGCTTCGTCCTGGTCGTGGGTGACGTACACGAACGTGGTACCGGTTTCTTCGTGGATACGCTTGAGCTCCTTGAGCATGTGATGGCGGATTTTCAGATCCAGTGCTGCCAAGGGTTCATCGAGCAGCAGTACGTCTGGCCGGTTGACCAGCGCCCGGGCCAAGGCCACCCGCTGACATTGGCCGCCGCTAAGTTCATGGATCCAGCGACTGGCGAAGTTGTCCAGTTGCACCAGGTGCAGCATGGCCCTGACCTTCTCGTTGATCTGAGCCTTGGATAGCCTTTGCAAGCGCAGGCCAAACGCCACGTTGTCGAACACATCCAGGTGCGGGAACAACGCGTAACGCTGGAATACCATGTTCACGCTGCGCTTCTCCGGCGGCAGGGCGATGGCGTCCTTGCCGCCGATCATCAGGGTGCCCGAGCTTGGCGCCTCGAAGCCTGCGATGATGCGCATCAAGGTGGTCTTGCCGCAGCCGCTGGGCCCCAGCAGGGTCAGGATCTCGCCCTGGCGGATGTCGAGATTGATGTCATTCAAAGCCTTGAATGGGCCGAACGTCTTGTGCACGTTTTTCAATTGCACGATCGACTGGTTCATGGGCATCGACTCCGTTAGCGGTACGGTAAGAGGTTTTCGCGCGCTGTTGCAGCCAGAAGGCAGCACCTGCGGCAAGGATCACGATCAGCGAAAGGGCAAAGGCCACCATCGAGGCGGCATTGATGGTGGGGTCGACGGTACGGCGCATCATCGACCAGACCATCATCGGCAAGGTCGTCTCGTTGCCACTGACGAACACAGTGATGATCAGTTCGTCGAACGACAGCGCGAAGACCAGAATTGCCGCACCGATCAGGCTCGGGCGCAGGATCGGCAGGGTGACCATCCGGAACGCCTGCAAGGGGCTCGCCCCCAAGTCCCTGGCTGCTTCTTCGAGCGAGCTGTCGAAGTAGTCGATTCTCGAGCGCAGCGTGGCGACGAAAAACGGCAACGCGTACAGGGTGTGGGCTATGGTCACGGTCACCAGCGAGCGGTTTAGGCCCAGCTGTGCGAATGCACTCAGCAGCGAGATCCCCAGGAACAAGCCCGGCAGTGCGATGGGTGCGGCGCACAGGGTTGCGACCGCTTCGCGCACCTTGCCTTTCATGCGGATCAGCGCCAGGGCCACGCTGGCCCCAAGCACGGTGGTGGCCAGCGACGCCAAGGTTGCGACCAGCAAGCTATTGTAAAGCGAATCCTTGAAGGTCTGGCTGTCGAAGATCTGCGCATACCAGCGCAGGCTCCAGCCTTCGAAAGGAAACACCAGCGAGGGCGAGCTATGGAAGCTGAACATGCCGATCACCACGATGGGTGCATACAGGAACAATAAGTAGAGCCACAGGTACATTCTCAGCATGACGGCGTCTCCTGTGGGTGATAACGCAGGCCCGGAGCAAGCCTGAGCACACGCAGCAACTGGGTGAAGGCCAGGTAGATCGCCACGAACAGGACCAAGGTGATAAACGCCATCGCGGCGCCCAGAGGCCAGTTGCCGGCACTGCGGAACTGGTTGGCGATCAACAGCCCGTTGGTCACCCCTTCGCGGCCACCGAGCAACTGCGGGGTGATGTAGTCGCCTGCTGCCAGGATGAAGGTGAACATGAAGGCCGAGACGATGCCTTTGTAGGCCATCGGCACGATCACCCTCAGCAGCACTTGGGTGCGGGTTGCGCCCAGGTCCCGAGCCGCGTCCAGGTAGTCCGGCTTGACGTCCCGCAATGCCGATACCAGGAGCAGCAACGCGAACGGGAACATGATGTGCACGAGCGTGATGATCGACGCGAACGGGCTGAACAGCAGAAACTCCAGTGGCGAGTCGATCACCCCCCATTGCAGCAGGGTACTGTTGATCAGGCCATTGGTGCCCAGGATGGTTCGCCAGGCGTAGACCCGAACCAGGTAGCTGGAGAACCAGGAAAGCAGAATCAAGTAGAACGCGGCACTGCCACGGGCTTGGTAGACGATGTAGTACGCGGCCGGAAAGCTCAGCACCACCGAGATGACGGCAGTCCACAGGCCGTTGTTCAGACCAGTGAGCCCGGTTCGCCAAAAGCCAGCGGCAGCTAGCGTGCGTGCGTAGTTGTCGAGGTTGAAGGTCGGGTCGATCACGAAAGATCGCGCCGTCCAGAAGCTATAAAGCAACAACAGGATGCAGGGGAAAACGAAGAACACCAGCATGAACAGCATTGACGGTGCGGCAAGCACCGTACCCAGCGCCCTTTGGCGCTGGGTAATGTCCAAACCCATGGCAACTCCTCGGCCGCAAGGCCACAGCAGCCTCGTCCGCAAGGACGAATTGATCGAAACCTCATTGTTGTAGTGAGCGCTCCCCGCAAGGGGGTAGCGCCGTGCTTCTTTGGCAGTTCAAGGTGAAACCGATCAGGCGACTGCTCCGGTCGCCAGCGCCTGGCTCAAGGCCCGGCTTGCATTACGCCAGGTGTTTCTTGGTGGCGCAGTAGTCACGCAGTTTCGGCATGACCTGCTCGCTGAGCAGGCGCAGCGACTTCTGGTGCAGAGCAGGGTTCTCCCAATCTTTCTGAGTGGTCAGCAGGGTGCCGAACGGCACGCCAACGTAGTCGACGAAGGCCACCAGCTTGTCCAGGACGGTTTTCGGCGAGCCCGACATCACCATCCAGTCCAGGCAGTTCTTGCGGTTGACTTCGCTGTCCGGAATTTCCTGGTTTGGCTTGAGGATGCGCAGCATGTTGAAGGCCGCCATATCTTCGACGATGTAGTCGTAGTACCAGCCGTAGGTGCTGTCCGGGCTGGCCAGGTAGTCGGCTGCCTCTTGGTCGGAGTCGGTGACCAGGATCGAACGGGCGATGCGCCATTGGGCCGGATCCGGGCGACGGCCGGCATTCTCGCAGCCAATCACGAACTGTTCCCAGTGGGATTTGACGTAAACTTCCGGGATGAAGTTGGCGCTGACGATGCTCCAACCACGTTCACCGGCCTGGCGCGCACTGCTCGAAGAGGGGCTCATGACCGAGATGGCCACCGGTGGATGCGGCTGCTGGTACGGTTTGAGCATCGGGCCAAAGCCCAGGCCAGGAATAACGTTCTTCTCCAGCTTCACGTTCCAGTATTTGCCCTGGATGTTGTAAGGCGGGTTGGAGGCCCAGATCTTGTGGATGATATCCACCGACTCGGTGGTCATCTCGGCACGGTTCATTTCCAGGGTGCCGAACAGCTCCATGTCCGATACCAGGCCGCCAGGGCCCACACCCATGATGAAGCGGCCTTTGCTGAGGTGGTCGAACTGCGCGACATCACCGGCCACGGTGGCAGGGTGGTGTTGTGGCAGGTTGAGAACACCCGTGGCGAACTTGATGTTCTTGGTGGCATCCAGGAGCGTGGCGAAGAACTGCAGCGGGTTGGCTACCGGTTCGGAACTGCAGCTGTAGTGCTCACCGACCCACACTTCGCTGAAACCCAACTGGTCGGCGAGAATTGCGGCCTCGCGATCCTGTTGCAGCATTTCGGTGTAATTACGCCGCGGATCATGCAGCGGCATCATGAACAGACCCAGTTCCATAGTTAACTCCTGGCTTCACTTATTGTTTGCTTCAGGTGCTCGCCACGCGATGCACTTGTGCGGTTGTGACGTCAGGCCTCACCAGCGATGCGTGGTCGCCGATGGCCGTCGGTAACAGGGATTAGCAACAACGATGCCAGAGTCTACTTTGTGTTTTATCTTATTGATTTTAAAAGAATAATTTTTTACCTGTGAGCGTTTTCATGGAGGTGGCTGGCGCTTGGCGCAGAGTTGAGACAAGGTCTTTGCCAGGCGTTCTCGAAAGTGAGAAACGACGAAGGTGGGCACCTGTCGGTAACTTTTTGGGTGCTGGGGTTCATCCAGGTGCGTGAACGCGTAACGGTGGTCGCCTAGCGAAAATTTAATCTGAGATGGAAGTGTTGAATATCAATGGCTTACACGCTCTACCGACTGACTGTGATTGACTGGTGTATTTCTTGCTGTAGCTTGAGCAGGTACCGGCATTGCGTTCCAGTCGGTAACTTCTCGATATCGAGCAGGTACAATAATTATGAGCGTGCAGCAACATCTCACTCGAATTCGTTCGGGTGCCAATGGCATTCCTCAACAGGATGCCTCGGCTTCTGGATACGGTCTTGGAGGGTTTGGCAGGGAAAGCTGTGAGCAATCATGGAAGCGGTGCCTGGACAAAGGGCTAAGCCCTGACCAGAAAGCGGCGGTGCCTAGTGTCGATCTCGCACAGGTCAGGCAACTGCAGCGAGAGTTCGGCGAACAAGCGTTTGAGTTGGCCCTCGGTACGCTCAATGGGCTGATGAACCTTGTCAGTGACGTGGGGTATCACGCCAGCCTTGCCAACGCGCAGGGTGTGATCATCGCCGAGAGTGTCAAGCCGGCCCAGGCGTTCTATTGCGAGAGTGACCGGATCGGGTCGATCTGGCATGAGGATGTAGGAGGTACCAACGGTATCGGTACCTGCATCGCCGAGCAGCGCCCGGTTGCGGTCTTTCGCGACGATCACTTCTATTACGACCTGGCCTCGCAAGCCTGCGTCGCCGCACCATTCTATGCGCCGAACGGCGAGCTTCAGGGCGTGTTGAACCTTACCACGTGCAACCCTGGGGTCGATCTCTACGCTCATCACATCGTCTACAAGCTGGCCATGCAGAGCTCCAGCAAGCTTGAACTGCGGCTGTTCCGCGCGCATTTCGGCGTGTGCTCGATCCTTCAGGTGACCCATGTCTCGCTAGGTGCCCAGGTCAGTTGGATTGCGGTGGATGAAAACGGCGTGGTGCAGGGCGCGACGCGGGGTGCGAGGCAGATTCTGGGCTTGGATGCAGCGCATGTCGGGCGGCGCCGGCTGTGGGAAGTGATTGACTGTCCGCAATCGGCGCTTTCACTGGAAATCTTCCGCTCGGTCGCTTGTGTGCAGGCATTGCAGCGCAATGAGCACCTGGAGTTGTTACTGGTCGGGTCGCCTGCTGTTCAGGCATCGCTGGAGGATGATCAACGGAGTCGCGTACGCGCTAGGCCTGCGCGTGAGGTCACCGGTTCCCTCGCACGCTGTGCCGGGCAGGACTCATGCATGCAAGGGAATGTGCGGCTGATCCGCAAGGTTTTGAACAAACGGCTGCCGTTACTATTGCTGGGCGAGACCGGCGCCGGCAAGGACACCCTCGCCAAGGCGATCCATCAGGAAAGCGACCGAAGTCGAGCGCCTTTTGTTGCCTTCAACTGCGCCGCCGTGCCGGAGTCGCTAATTGACAGCGAGTTGTTCGGCTATAGCAAGGGCGCGTTCACTGGCGCCAGCAAGGAGGGTAGCCAAGGGCGCTTCCAGGAAGCGGACGGTGGCACGCTGTTCCTCGATGAGATTGGTGACATGCCGTTGCCGCTGCAGACGCGCCTGTTGCGCGTTCTGGAGACGGGTGAAGTATCGCCGCTGGGAGGAGGCAAGGCTGTGCGGGTGGATGTGCAGATCATCGCCGCGACCAACCAGCGATTGCATGAGAAAGTCACCGATGGCAGTTTCCGGGAAGACCTGTTTTTCCGCCTGGCAGGGATGATCATCGATATTCCAGCGCTGCGTGACCGAGAGGACAAGGCTCAGCTGATCGAGACCGTATTGGAGGTGGTATGTGAAGAAGGGCCGGTTCCGTTCATCAAGCCATCGGCATGGAAGAAACTGTTGGCCTACCCATGGCCAGGCAATGTCCGAGAGTTGCGCCACGTGCTGCATCGTGCCTCGCTGTTTGCCGAGGACGGCGAGATCCGTGCCAGTGACATCGTACTGCCGTTCGAGAGTCGGGTCAGGCCAATTGGTGAGCGCGTCGCTGCGCCTGCCTTCAGTGCTGTGCGGCGCGATGATGATGACGAACGTGCGCCGCGTGCGTCCGAGGATGGCGCCAGTGAGGGCGTCGATGATGTGCTGGTGCATGTCACTGGCGTCAACGCGCGTACCACGCTCGAGCATGTCGAGGCGAAGGCGATCGAGCAGGCGCTTGCCTCAAGCAGTGGCAATGTCGACTTGGCGTGCAGGGCGCTGGGCATGAGCAAGGCTACCCTCTACCGCAAGATAAAACGCTACGGCGTTCGCAGCTGATACAGCGTGTTGCAAGAATGAGCCTGCCGTCTCAAAACTGAGGTGCGGCAGGCTCTTTATCTTTAACTTAATGTTTTTTATAGTTTTTTTTAAGTGGCACGGCACTTGCTGATACCTCTTCGACTTGACTCGGGAGAAGAGCGAGATGTCCATGTCACCCATGCCGGCGGTATTGCTGACTGATCACGACAGTGCCGATTACCGTGCGCTGTTGCAGCACCAGAACAACGGAATTGTCGTACGCACACTTGAGGATGGCGCCGCGCTGCGCGCTGAGTGCGACGTCTGGCTGGGCGCGCCAGAGGGCGTCATCGACCAGCTTCGCGAAGGTCTGCTGCCACGCTGGGTGCAACTGACCTGGGCTGGGATCGCGCCGATGCTGGATCCGACCCTGCCAAGAGGCTTTCAACTGACCCGGGCATCCGGCGTGTTCGGTGCGCCAATGCTCGAGTACCTCCTTCACCACATGCTTGCGCATGCCTGGCAATCGGCGGACTACCCCGCAGCACAGAGCCGTTTCTGCTGGCGACCGGCTAGCACTGGTCGCTTGTCAGGCAAGTGCGTGGTGGTCGTGGGATTGGGAAGCATTGGCCTGCACATTGCGCGAGCGCTTGCAGCACTGGGCATGCACGTCAAAGGCGTCCAGCGGGTGCCTCGCCAGGTCGCTGGTATCGAACGTGTCGGGAGCATGGATGCGCTGCTGGAGTTCGCCAGCAGTGCCGACTACGTCATTAACGTGCTGCCGGATACACCCGCCACACGGGATCTTTACGACAGCCGATTCTTCGCGGCCATGTCCGGCAGCGGCGTGTTCATCAATATCGGGCGCGGCTCTGCAGTCGTCGACCAGGCCTTGATCGATGCGCTCGGGCAGGAGCAGATCGCCGCTGCAGTGCTGGATGTCTTCCGCAAGGAGCCGTTGCCGCCCTCCCACCAGTTCTGGGTCACCCCGAACCTTACGTTGACACCTCACATTGCCGGCCCCACGAACACCGCGGCAATGATCGAGTTCTTCCTTAACAACCTGAGCAACTATCAGGCCGGTCAATCCCTGGAGGGATTGGTCGACCTCGAACAGGGTTACTGAGGCGCCACGCCTTCGATGCTTTCCGGAGACAACAAAAAATGAACCCCTACATATCCTCGCGCTTTCGTAATGTTCAAGCCGCTGTCGATGCTTATCTTCGTGGCCGGCCGGTCATCCTGCTGGACGACGATGATCGAGAGAACGAGGCTGACTTGGTGGTTGCCGCGCAGAACATGAACCTGCAGTCGATGGCCATGATGATCCGCGACGGTAGCGGCATCGTCTGCCTTTGCCTTGATGAGGCGACGGTGGACATGCTCAGGCTCAAACCGATGGTGCCGCACAACGAGTCGCGTTTCTCAACGGGGTTCACCGTCAGTATCGAAGCGGCAGAGAACATCACTACTGGCGTTTCGGCACAGGATCGCCTGACCACGGTCCAGGCCGCCCTGGACTCGACCTCGCTCAAGCGCAAGATCGTCAGCCCCGGCCATATGTTCCCCCTGCGCGCCCGGCACGGGGGGGTGCTGGAGCGACGTGGACATACTGAGGGCAGCGTCGAGATCGCCATCCTTGCAGGCATGCGCCCGGCTGCGGTGTTGTGCGAGTTGATGAACCCCGACGGGACGATGATGCGCGGGGCGCAGATTGATGCGTACGCCGCGCAGTACAACCTGCCCATTCTCACCATCGCCGAACTGGTCGAGTGCCGCTTGCAGATGGAAATGGCTTCGCGGGCCGAAGCGCCTGCCCGAGTGGCAGCGTTGAGCCTATGAACACCTACCGAAAGTGAGTACAGCCCGCCAGTTGCGTGGCGGGCACTTAACACTACCAATCCAACAGGAATCTTTTTATGAGCGTGCGTTTCACTCTTGATCATGAATGGCTGCGTCTTGAGCAAAACGGCGAGCTGACCGTTGGCATCACTGATTTCGCCCAAGCTGCCCTAGGTGATGTCGTCTACGTCCAGTTGCCGCAGTTGCAGGCTTACAGCGCCGGCCAGGAAGTTGCTGTGCTGGAGTCGGTCAAGGCCGCCAGCAACATCACCATGCCGTTGGACGGCGTGGTGATAGCGGTCAACGATGCCGTCGAGCAAGAGCCCGAGTTGGTCAATGCTTCTGCCGAGGGACAAGGCTGGTTCTTCCGCTTCATGCCTTCGGACATCAGTGGTCTGGCGGGGCTCATGGACGTGGCGGGTTACCAGGACTACGTCCGTCAGCAGGAGTGAGCAGCATGAGCCAGCGTGTGAAACTCGATACCCGCAATGAATTCCACGGCCGTCATCTGGGCCCAAACGACGACGAGATCCAGACGATGCTCGCGGTTGTCGGGCACGATAGCGTCGACAGCCTGATCGCCAGTGTTGTGCCATGTTCGATCAGCGACAGCAGCGTCCTCGAACTGACCGATGGGCAGGGCGAAGCGCAGGCCCTGGCGAACCTCAAGCGCATCGCTGAACAGAACCGCTTGTTCAGCCAGCATATCGGCCAGGGTTATTACCCCTGTTTCACGCCGTCGCCGATTTTGCGTAACTTGCTGGAGAATCCGGCCTGGTATACCGCTTACACTCCATACCAGCCGGAGATCTCCCAAGGTCGACTTGAGGCATTGCTGAATTTCCAGACATTGGTCAGTGACCTGACCGGCATGGAGATTGCCAACGCTTCGCTGCTCGATGAAGCCACCGCGGCAGCCGAAGCCATGACCTTCTGCAAGCGCCTGGCACGTAACAAGGCTCCTGCGTTCTTCGTTTCCAATCATTGCCACCCTCAAACCATCGATGTACTGCACACACGGGCCGAGCCGCTGGGCATCGAGGTGGTGGTCGGCGACGAGTTCGAGCTGTCCGGGGAAGACTTCGGTGCGTATTTCGGCGTGCTTTTGCAGTACCCGGCCAGTACCGGTGCGATTCATGACTACCAGAATCTTGCTGCAAGTACTCACGAGGCCGGCGCTTTGTTGGCGGTGGCCGCGGACCTGCTGGCGCTGACCGTGATTGCGCCGCCGGGCGAATTTGGCGCGGATGTGGTAATCGGTACTGCCCAACGCTTTGGCGTACCCCTAGGTTATGGCGGGCCGCATGCAGCCTACTTCGCCACTCGCGATGCGTTCAAGCGCGATATGCCGGGGCGCCTGGTGGGCATCTCGGTGGACCGCCACGGCGCTGCCGCGCTGCGCCTGGCCATGCAGACCCGCGAGCAACACATTCGCCGCGAGAAAGCCACGAGCAACATCTGCACCGCCCAAGTGTTGCTGGCCAACATCGCCAGCATGTACGCCGTCTACCACGGCCCCGATGGCCTCAAGGCGATCGCCCGGCGCACCCATACACTTACTGCCATCCTCGCCAAAGGCCTGGAGCGACTTGGTCATCACGTCGAGCAGCACTATTTCTTCGATACCATCAGCGTTATCCCCAGCGTTGCAGCCTCGGTTTTCGTGCAGCGCGCTGTGGCGGATGGCATCAACCTTCGGCTGATCGACCGGCAGCGCCTGGGGATTTCCCTCGACGAAACTACCACGCCCGAAACGGTCGTTCGCCTGTGGCAGGTGTTTGCAGCAGGTGCCCAGCCTGCGCCGCTGTTCGAAGACATGCAAGACTTGGCAGCCTGCCGGCTGCCGGAGCAGCTCCGCCGTCGCTCGGCGATCCTGCAACATGCCGTTTTCAACCGCTATCACTCCGAAACCGAGCTGATGCGCTATCTGCGCCGCCTGGCGGACAAGGACCTGGCTCTGGACCGCAGCATGATCCCGTTGGGTTCCTGCACGATGAAGCTGAACGCCGCCAGCGAGATGATTCCGGTCACCTGGCCTGAGCTCGGGAGTCTGCACCCGTTCGTTCCAGCCGATCAGGCACAAGGCTATACGGCGATGCTCGACGAGCTGCAGGCCATGCTGTGCGCCGCGACCGGATACGATGCGGTGTCCTTGCAACCGAATGCCGGCTCCCAGGGTGAGTACGCAGGCCTGCTGGCCATTCGTGCCTATCACCAGAGCCAGGGGCAGGGCGGTCGCGATGTGTGCCTGATCCCGTCTTCGGCGCACGGAACCAACCCGGCGACCGCACAGATGGCCGGCATGCGCGTCGTGGTGGTGAACTGTGACAGCCGCGGCAATGTGGATATCGAGGACCTGAAGGCCAAGGCGCATCAGTATGCGTCCAAGCTGGCGGCGCTGATGATCACCTACCCATCGACCCACGGTGTGTTCGAAAGCCGCATCCGTGAGATTTGCGACGTCATCCATGCGGCCGGCGGACAGGTCTATATCGATGGGGCGAACATGAATGCGATGG
The DNA here is from genome assembly GCF_042956345.1 of Pseudomonas sp. NPDC008258. Lineage (NCBI taxonomy): Bacteria > Pseudomonadati > Pseudomonadota > Gammaproteobacteria > Pseudomonadales > Pseudomonadaceae > Pseudomonas > Pseudomonas sp. NPDC008258. The sequence goes on along the minus strand of NZ_JBIBGE010000009.1, from coordinate 115,676 downwards.
TCGGGTTGTGCGCGCCAGGCCAGTTTGGTGGTGACGTGTCCCACCTTAACTTGCACAAGACATTCTGCATTCCCCACGGTGGTGGTGGCCCAGGTGTCGGGCCGATCGGGGTCAAGCAGCATCTGGCACCGTTCCTGCCAGGGCATGGTCATCTGGCCGAAACCAAGGGCGCCGTTTGCGCAGCGCCGTTCGGCAGCGCAAGTATTCTGCCGATCACCTGGATGTACATCCGCATGATGGGCGGAATAGGGCTCAGGGAGGCTTCACGCCTGGCGATTCTGAATGCCAACTACATTGCGCGCCGCCTCGAGGAGCACTACCCGGTGCTCTACACCGGTGAGAATGGCCTGGTAGCGCATGAGTGCATCTTGGACCTGCGCCCGCTCAAGGAGAGCAGCGGCATCAGCGTCGAAGACGTGGCAAAGCGCCTGATCGACTATGGCTTCCATGCGCCGACCATGTCGTTTCCGGTGGCTGGCACCCTGATGGTCGAGCCCACCGAGAGCGAGTCGCTCTACGAACTTGACCGCTTCTGCGACGCGATGATCGCCATCCGCGAGGAGATTCGCGCGGTGGAGTCTGGTGAACTACACCGCGATGACAACCCGCTGCGCAATGCACCGCACACCGCCCGTGAGCTGGTCGGGGAGTGGAATCACAGCTACAGCCGCGAGCAGGCGGCGTATCCAAGCGACCACCAGCATGCCGACAAGTATTGGCCGCCCGTGGCCCGGGTCGACAACGTCTACGGCGACCGTAACCTGACCTGTGCCTGCCCGCCGCTTTCGGCATACCAGGACGCCTGATCCTCCCTTCTTGATAGGCGAAGGCCCCTTGCCTTCGTCGGAGATTCGTCATGTTCAGCAAAAGTTTGACCTTGTCCGATTTTGACCCGGCCTTGGCTGGCGCGATAGACAGCGAGACGCGCCGTCAGGAAGACCATATCGAACTGATCGCTTCGGAAAACTACACCAGCCCACAGGTCATGGCGGCCCAGGGTACGGCGTTGACCAACAAGTACGCCGAGGGCTATCCCGCCAAGCGCTACTACGGCGGTTGTGAGTACGTGGATATAGTCGAGCAACTGGCAATCGACCGCGCCTGCGCACTGTTTGGCGCTGACTATGCCAACGTTCAGCCGCACTCAGGCTCGTCGGCCAATGCCGCGGTGTACCTGGCACTGCTCAGTGCTGGCGATACTATCCTGGGAATGAGCCTTGCCCATGGCGGGCACTTGACCCACGGTGCCAAGGTCAGCGCCTCCGGCAAACTCTACAACGCCGTGCAGTACGGCATCGACGAGCAGGGCTTGATCGATTACAACGAAGTGGAGCGCCTGGCGCTGGAGCACCGTCCGAAAATGATCGTGGCAGGGTTCTCTGCCTACTCTCAGGTCCTCGATTTCCCGCGTTTTCGTCAGATTGCCGACAAGGTGGGTGCTTATCTGTTTGTGGATATGGCCCATGTGGCTGGCCTGGTCGCTGCAGGTCTGTACCCCAACCCGATCGCCCTGGCTGATGTGGTGACCACCACCACCCACAAGACGCTGCGCGGGCCGCGGGGCGGACTGATCCTTGCGCGCCGCAACCCGGATATCGAGAAGAAACTGTCCTCGGCGGTGTTCCCTGGCGCCCAGGGCGGCCCGCTGATGCATGTGGTGGCGGCCAAGGCTGTCTGCTTCAAGGAAGCGCTGGCGCCATCGTTCAAGGTCTACCAGCAACGGGTGCTGGATAACGCCGTGGCAATGGCCGAGGTGTTCCAGGCGCGAGGTTACGAGGTGATCTCGGGCGGCACCCGCAATCACTTGTTCCTGGTCAGCCTCATTCGTCAGGGCATCACTGGCAAGGATGCAGACGCCGCGTTAGGGCGCGCGCGCATCACGGTCAACAAGAATGCGGTGCCCAACGACCCGCAGTCGCCGTTTGTGACGTCCGGCATCCGCATCGGTACACCAGCGATTACCACCCGTGGTTTCGGCGTAAGTGAGAGCAGTCTCTTGGCAGGCTGGATTTGCGACATCCTCGATCATCTCGGTGATGCCGATGTCGAGGCTCAAATCGCAGTCCAGGTTGCGGGCCTGTGTAAACAGTTCCCCGTTTATGGCCGCTGAGTCTGCAGGAGCGATGTGATGACTGATTGCGCTTTAAAGCAAACCCCTCTGCACGCGCTGCATCTGGCCCTCGGGGCCAAGATGGTGCCATTCGCCGGTTATGAAATGCCGGTGCAGTATCCGGCCGGCGTGATGAAAGAGCACCTGCACACCCGCGAGCAGGCTGGACTGTTCGATGTCAGCCACATGGGGCAGATCCGTCTGCACGGCGCCGGCGCCGCGAAGGCCCTGGAACGTCTGGTTCCGGTGGATATCATCGACTTGCCGGTGGGCATGCAGCGGTACGCGCTGTTTACCAATGAGCAGGGCGGGATTCTCGATGACTTAATGGTGGCGAACGCCGGAGATCACCTGTTTGTGGTCGTCAACGCGGCTTGCAAGGAGCAGGACTTGGCTCACCTACGTCAGCACCTCGAAGGCCAGTGCGAGGTCGAGCCGCTGTTCGACAGCAGGGCGCTGCTGGCGCTCCAGGGCCCGGCAGCCGCCACTGCGCTGGCTCGGCTCGCGCCGCAGGTGGTGCACATGACCTTCATGCAGTTCCGCACCCTGGAAATCCTCGGAGTTGCCTGCCATGTCAGCCGTTCTGGCTACACCGGCGAAGACGGCTTCGAGATTTCCGTGCCGGTCGAACATGCCGAGGCGCTGGCCAAGGCTTTGCTGGAGCAGCCTGAAGTCCAGCCGATCGGCCTCGGGGCGCGTGACTCGCTGCGCCTTGAAGCGGGTTTGTGCCTGTATGGGCATGACATGGACGCTAACCTCAGCCCGGTTGAAGCGAGCCTGGTATGGGCGATTTCCAAGGTCCGCCGTGAAGGCGGTGAGCGTGCTGGCGGTTTCCCGGGGGCTGCGCAGGTGCAATTGCAGATGCAGCAAGGGGTCGCCAGCAAGCGGGTAGGGCTGTTGCCATTGGAGCGCATACCGGTGCGCGAAGGGGTCGAAATTCATGACCACGACGGTCGTCTGATCGGGCGTGTTACTAGCGGTGGTTTCGGGCCTACCCTGGGTGGCCCGCTGGCGATGGGGTATGTGGCTGCGCCCTTCGCTGCACTGGATGGCGTGGTCTACTGCCAGGTACGGGGCAAGTCGGTGCCGATGCGCATTTGCCGGACACCTTTCGTGCCTCAGCGTTACTACCGCGGTTGAGGGTGGCGTGATGAACCCGACATCTATCGCGCCCGCGCGACCAGCACCGATCGAGACCGGCGTGAAGCTACGCGGTGCCGACAAGGTGGCGCGCATACCGGTGAAGATCCTGCCCACCGATGAGGTTGCGCGCAAACCTGAGTGGATTCGCGTCGAGATTGCCGCATCGCCGGAAGTGGCACGTATCAAGGCATTGCTCAGGAAACACCGGTTACACAGTGTCTGCGAGGAGGCCGCGTGCCCGAACCTTGGCGAGTGTTTCTCGGGCGGGACGGCAACCTTCATGATCATGGGCGACATCTGTACGCGTCGTTGCCCATTCTGCGATGTGGGCCATGGCCGACCCAAGCCGCTGGATCCCGACGAGCCTCGCAACCTGGCGGTAGCGATTGCCGAACTGGGCTTGAAGTATGTGGTGATCACCTCGGTCGATCGCGATGATCTGCGCGATGGAGGCGCTGCGCACTTCGCCGCTTGCTTGCGCGAGATCCGCGCCCGCTCGCCAGGCATCAAGCTGGAAACCCTGGTGCCGGACTACCGTGGGCGCATGGATGTCGCGCTGGCATTGACCGCCGTGGAGCCGCCCGATGTGTTCAACCATAACCTCGAAACCGTTCCGCGCTTGTACCGGGCGGTGCGCCCGGGATCGGATTTCGAGTGGTCGTTGGACTTGCTGGCCGGTTTCAAGGCCCGGGTGCCAGGCGTGCCGACCAAGTCTGGCCTGATGCTGGGTTTGGGCGAAACCGATGACGAGGTGATCGAGGTGATGGCGCGGATGCGTGAGCATGAAGTAGACATGCTCACGCTCGGGCAGTACCTGCAGCCCAGTCGCAGTCATTTGCCGGTGCAGCGTTTCGTGCATCCGGACCAGTTCGCCCGGTTCGCTGAAATCGGTCTGGAAATGGGCTTTGGCAATGTGGCGGCCGGGCCACTGGTGCGCTCGTCCTATCACGCCGACGAACAGGCAAGAGGCGTGTAGGCGTTCGGTGGCCATCTGCAGTGCTCTTTCAATCCCGCCCTCACCGGCGGGATTTTTTTGATTTCTCAGCAATGAAATTGGACCACTCGCAGCGTTGAGAAATGGCCGCTTCAATTCGCCAAATCTTTATAAAAAATCAATAATTTCAATTAGATATAAAATATTCAAAAGCTGGCATCGGTCTTGCTCCTTGTAGTTTGGCCGCCACGGACTCCATGAGAAGAGCGCCGGCGCCACCCGCGTGACGAATAGCTTCAATCCTGCCTATTTCAACAACAACGCCTCAGGATAGGAATGCGCCAATGTCAGCAGATCGCAAAGACCCATCGCGCTTTTCAGATGCGTCACCTTTCAACCCGCACTTGAGTCGACGCATGCTGATGCTCGGTGCAGCCGCCGCCACAGCGGGTGCAACGCTGGGGCGTTGGATACCGCAGGCACAGGCAGCGGTGAGTGGCCAGCTCGACATCATGACCTGGGAAGGCTACACGCTGCAGAGCGAAGCCGCCGACTGGATCAAGCAGCACAACTTGCGCGTGAACGCCAGCATCATGGGCAGCCAGGACGATGTGACGGCCAAGCTGATGGGAGGTGGGGTGCGCCTTGACCTCTCCGAGTACTCGAACGGCTACAACGAGCTGTACAAGGGGCTAAATTTGCTCAAGCCAATCGATGTCAGACAAATCCCCAACTACAACCCGACCGACATCATCACCCGTTTCTACGATGGCGACATGTGGTTCTGGGACGGTCAACGTTTCGGCATTCCCTGGACCTGGGGAATCGACACCATCGTCTACGACCCGCAGTCGGTATCCGCCCCAGTGACCAGCTTCAAAGACTTGCTGCGTCCGGAGTTCAAGGGCCGCCTGACGTTCCTCGATAACCCCCTGACCGTGTGGCCGCTGGCGGCCAAAGTGACCGGTTATGGCGATAGATTCCCCAATGTCACACGCCAGGAACTGGCCGAGATCTGGGACCAGATGCTGCCCTATCGAGAGCAGTGCCGAACCTTCGCCTCGAGCAACGGCGATGTCGCCTCGCTGTTCGTGGCGCGTGAAATCTCGGCGTGCTTCTGCACCTGGACCGCCGCGACGCTACAGACGGCCAAGCAAGGCGTGAAGACCGAGTACGTCTTCCCGTCCGAGGGAGGCGCGGTGTGGGCCGATGCCTGGTTCATCCCGGCGACCTCGGTCAATACCGAGGCCGCCCAGGCCTTCATCAATCAGGCCCTCGATCCGCGTGTTCAAGCCGAGATGAGCCGTTCGGTGAGCTCCGCGGTGGTCAACCGCAAAGCGGTCCAGTACATGGACGAGGCTACCCGGTCGCTGTTCGATTACCCGCGAATCGATGAGGTGTTGCAGAAATCCCCGCTCAAGGGGCAACCGCCTCGCGAGTCGGAGGTGTACGCGACCTACGATGACTGGCTGCAGGCTTGGGCCTCGTTCAGAGCCGGTTTCTGAAACCAACCACAGCCAGTCTCCGACCAGTGGCTGGCTGCCCGACGGAATGCATGAGTCCTGAGCGAGCGACTGATGCCATTCTGCAATCTGCAGTGCGTGTGAGTGAGAATAAAAATGAACGACCTGACTACCCCCGCGGTGCTTGCGCCAAGAAATATTTCACGAGCGTTTCTGGTGTGCTGGATCGCGCTGTTCGCGGCGGGATTCGCGATGATGTTGAAGCTCTCGTTTTCCGGAACCCTGAAAGCGGTATTTTTCGACACGACATCACCCCTTACCTCGGCGGCGCTGGTAGGTGGGATTCTGGGTGTCACCTACCTGGGATTCACCATCTGCAACACGGTGCTGCCGCCCTTTATCGATGCGCTGAAAATCAAGCGCGTACTGTTCGCAGGGCTGGTGATCTTCAACGCAGGTTTCGTCGTGATGATCATGGCTGAGCCTGGCAGTGCCAGCGCCTATGACACTCTTTGGCTTGGGGCCTTGCTTCATGGGATTGGTTGGGGCTGCATCGAGTCGGTGGTCAATCCAGTCGTACCGTCGCTGTATCCGAATAACAAAGCGGCGATGCTCAACCGGCTGCACACTAGCTGGCCATTGGGCTGGATGCTGGCGGGGCTGCTGGCGGTGACGCTTGAGTCATCCAGCTTCGACTGGCGCTACATGTTCTCGTTGTCGTTGCTGCCGGCCTGTGTGGCGCTGATCATGTTGTGCTTCGTGGATTTTCCGCCGACTGAACGGGTTGCCAATGGCGTGAGCTTCAAAGGGATGTGTAAGGAGATTTTCGTCAAACCAGGGATTCTGGTGCTGGTCGGGGTGATGTTCTTCGCGCTGGCCTGTGAAACCGTTCCGCAGAACTGGCTGGACATCGTGGTCGGGCAGATCTCGGGAATCAAAGGCACTTGGTTGCTGATCTATGTGGCGATTGCCTATCTGTTTGCGCGTGGTCTCGCCGAGATCGCGCTCAAGCGGGTACATGCGGTCACGATCCTGATCTTTGCCTGCCTGGCGATCTTCGTATCGGTGCTGGGACTGGCCTATGCCAAGAACCCCTACATCACCATGGGGGCAACTGCGCTACTGGGTATCGGTGCTGCGTTGCTTTGGCCGAACATGCTGGCCATCGCCTCCGAGCGCTATCCAAATACAGGGTCCTTGGGTATTGGCTTGATGTGTGCCGCCGGCATGGCTTCGGGTTATGTGGTGGTACCGTGGATGGGCGGGCTGTATGACGGCTTCAAGGTAGCGGCCGCCGGCGGGGGCCAGGCATTCGAAGCGTTGGCCGCAGAGTCGCCGGCCTGGATCGAAGCCAATGCTTACGCTGCCATGCGCTCCTTCGAGTTGTTCTCTGTACTGCCGTTGGCGTTGGCCGGGTATTTCCTGATCGACTACATGCTCAAGGTCCGCAGGAAAAAGCGTAGCGGTGTCAACTCGACGGTCAGTTACGCCAAGTAAATCGAACGCACAAAAAACCCGGAGTCGCTCCGGGTTTTTTGTGCGCTGCGTCAGCGAACGCCCACCCTCAAACCCAGCAACTTGGGCAAGGCGGCTAGCCCTTGAGCAGCCAGGTTGCCACGGCGCATCTGTTGTTCCGCTTCTTCGCAATTGAGCATGCCCCAGCGAATGCTGTTGGCGCCCAGGTACTTCAATGGTTCCAACGGGAGTAGCGGGAGCTTGCGCCGGCAGAACGGCGATTGGCTCCATACGTCGTTGCTTCCCAGCACCAGTGATGCCAGGCATTGGCCTGCAATCCAAGTGGCCTGGACGCCGTGTCCGGAAAAACCGCTGGCGCAATGGATACCTGGGCGCAGCGTTCTAAAAAACGGCAGACGGTCTACGGACACATCGATAGGCCAGCCCCAGCTGCTGGCCAGACCCGCCGCGTGCATGTGCGGCAGCAGGCGGGCCATGCCAGTGCGAGCGCGATGATGACTGTCCGGGTCGTTTCTCAAGCGTGGATGCTCAGGGGCGCTGGTCAAACCGATCGGCCCTGAGCCTGAGCCCATCAATACACGGTGGTCCTTGGTCTTGCGGAAGTAGTGCAGGAACATCCTGGCATCGTTTACGCCAACTGGCCGATGCCAATGATGTTGGTTCAGGGCCGCTGCACTCGGGTTAGACATGCTCGCAAAGCTTGAAAAAATACTCAGGTGGCGAGCTAGGTTCGCCATTTGTGCAAGGCCGACATTGGTTGCCAGTACCACATCCTTGGCGAGGACGAGACCGTTCTTGACACGCAGGCTATGCCAGGAGCCCGACTCGTCGATGCGCTCTACGGGTGAGTTCTCGAAAACGTTGACCCCGGCTGCAAGAACGGCTTTCCTCAAGGCTAGAACCAGTTTACCCGGGTGAACATTGCCGGCTTCGGGGAAGTACAGCCCGCTTCCGAACAATGGGTTGTCGACGATTTCACGAACCTTCTGCGCGGGCAGTAGCTGGATGTACTGGTCTGCGCCGAGATCCTTGCAGGCTATGTGGAACGCAGCAAGCGTCTTCTCCTGGCGAGGGCAGGTCGCCACACGCAAGTTGCCTGCCTCTTGCCAGTCCACATCACGACCCGGGGCGCTGGCGAAATCGCGGAACGCACTTTGTGCTTTGCTGCCTAGCAGCGCTATATCCAGTGCTGTATCGACTCCCAGTGCCTGAATGTTGGCTGCAAGCGATTGCCAGTAACCATGAACGATACCGCCGTTGCGACTGCTGGCGCCATCGCCCACTCGGTACGCTTCCAGTATCGACACCCGTAAGGATGGATTACGCTGTTTGAGCGTCAGCGCAGTCCACATACCGGTGAACCCTCCACCGATGATGGCCACGTCATACTGACGTCCACCAACAAAGGTTGGCTCAATTTCCGGTAGAAGGGAGGTAATGTCCTGACGCCACCAGGACCATTCTGCTTTGATGTCGGCGGGCACCGCTTTGGGAATATGCATGTTGATCCTTCATTTCGACGAACGACTTTGGTTTACATGGAGTTACAAGCTCGTGCGCGCAGTGCTGATTAGGGCTAGGCTGCAATCCAAATGCCACAAAAGCAGGGCACGTAGTCTGTACGTTCCAGGCTCCAAGTCTCATTCTCGAGATGAGTTAATCTCTTTTCTGCGAATCTCAAAGACGTGATGGCTCAAGTGCGTATCTAGTTGCAAACTGCATAGGTTTACAACCTGATAGTGCATAGCAAGCCCATTCCTCCATAAACTGTTTCCGTTTTTCCAGCAGATCGCCCCTTCGATATGCTGCTTCAGTCGCAGTACTGATCTTATGCGCCAAGGCCATCTCAGGGACGATGTGGCGATGTTATTCGTCTCGGCAGCCCAATCTCTGAGTCTTGATCGAAAACCATGCATGGTGGTGACTTCAACAGCTTTATTGCGCCAGCCGGATCCGTTCTTGACTAAAGACTTTTCATTCGTGGCGCGTAGTTTTTGTAGCATCGCTATGTTCGAGAGGGGTCGATCAATGCTTCGGCCCGGGGGAAATCCATCCGCTTTTGCGTTCTGCCTTCAGGCACTTGAGTGTATGGATGGCGGCTTTAGATAACGGTACTCGATGCTGGCGCCCCGCTTTCATTCGAGGCGCCGGAAAAGTCCAAATCACTTCGGCCAGATCAATTTCTTCCCAGTACCCAAAAAAACATCTGGACAGGCCTCTAGACCGGATGTTTTGGTTCGGGAAATCAAAAATGTACCCCAAAAAATACCCCCTGATACCCTCAGATGGATGCGAACGCGAATCGCGATTTCTGACAGTTGTTGAGGTGGTGCACGCTGGGGTTCAGTGTACTCCATGGCGGGATGGCCGGAAGGCGGTCGGGCCGTGTCGGTATCGGGGCGTTTTTCACGCACGGCAGCTACCAATCCAAATCAGTTGGTCGAACTCCCAGACTGAACGGCCCCCATCACCACGTCATCCTGAGGTGACAGTCTGAAGATGCAAACCCTATCAACAATGAACGGGTGCACACACTTGAATCGCAGGCGCATTGATCCCTGATCACTGCGCGCAATAAATTCCTTGCCATTCCCATAGTCTTTCGCAAAAAATGTAGAGAAGCATTCTCATATGCAGGTCGCCATGTCCGCTCTCGATTCGACCCCTCTTCATCAGCTGTATCAGGCGCACAGCGGCTGGCTGAAAACCTGGTTGCGCACGCGGCTGGGCAATACCGCTGATGCCGCGGACCTCGCTCAGGATACTTTCCTGCGGGTGCTGGCAGCGCGTAATGTCGAGTCGATTCGTGAGCCGCGGACCTACCTTAGCTCCATCGCTCGAGCGCTGATGATCGACCGCTTTCGCCGCCAGGCGGTAGAGCAGGCCTATCTGGATGTGCTGGCGGTGCGCCCGGAGCCGATGGACATTTCGCCGGAAACCCGCCTGTTGATCATTGAAACTCTGACTGAAGTTGACGCTATGCTCGACAATCTCGGCGAACGTACCCGCACGATCTTTCTTGCCGTGCAACTGGAAGGTCTGAGTTACGTAGCGGCGGGCGAGCGCTTCGGCGTGTCGGTGACGACCGTTAAAAAACACATGATTCGCGCCATCACCAACTGCCTGTTGTTGGCTCTGGGTTGACGCTGTGCCAGATCGAAAAATTCTTGAAGCGGCGGCCACTTGGTATGTGCAACTCAGCGCCGCGCCGGGTGATCAGCACGAATGGGGGGCCTGGCAGGCTTGGTTGGCGAAGGATGCCCGGCATGCCGAGGCATGGAGTCAAGTGGAAAAGCTGCAGCGCCAGTTCGCAATACTTTCACCAGAGATGGCCTTGCCTGCATTGGCTGGTGTTCGCGCCCGGCGCCGGGCGGTTTCGAAGATGCTCGCCGTACTTCTCACCGCCGGGGGGGCGGGCGTCGGTTTTTATGCGGTGGAGCCCTTTAATTCGCGTATGGCGCAGTATCGCACCGGCAAGGGCGAGCGCCGCGATGTACGGTTGAGTGACGGCACCCGGATGTTGGTCAACACCGACAGTGCAATTGATGCGTACTTCAACCACAGACTGAGGGAAATCTGCGTCTACCGGGGTGAAGTGTTGTTAGAGAGCGCCAAAGACGCTTCTCGACGCCCGTTGGTAGTCCACACCCCTGAAGGTAGCGTGCGCGCCCTCGGTACTCGGTTCAGTGTATACAGCCACGATGGTCGCAGCGACGTGCGGGTGTTCGAGCATGCCGTGGAGTTACGCCCGGCGCAGGCGCTCAGCGCCATGCTGCGCCTGGAGGCCGAGCAGCAATCGGGCTTCGATCAATCTCGATTCGACCCCGTCAGCCCGTTGCCCCCGGCCAGCGATTCCTGGACGCAAGGCATGCTCATGGCGCTGGACTGGCGTTTGGGGGACGTGGTGCGTGAAATCAGTCGCTACCGCCCTGGTTATCTGACCTGTAGCGATGCGGTCTTCGGTTTGCGAGTGACGGGATCGTTCCGCCTGGATGACATCGATACCGTGCTGGAAAACCTCGCACACGCCTTGCCAATCCGCGTGCGTTATCTGACCCGTTACTGGGTGCGTATCGACGGCGTTTAAAAAAATCCGCCCCAGGGGTTACCGATTTGCATTCTCATACGGCCAAGCATTGAAGCGGCGATCACTGCCGCGCTTTTGCCACGCCAACCGAAGGAAATCTGTATGTCCCGTCGTCTGCTGCAAGCGGCGAGCCCCCTGGCTCGCGCAATCCACTTGGCTTTGGGGTTCGCCGCCATCCCTTGTGTGGTCCTGCCAGGGGTCGCTATTGCCCAGCAACAGGTCGTGCGCTTCGACATCGCACCGGGACCACTGGGGTTGGTGCTGGGGCAATTCGCCAATCGCGCCGGTATCACGCTGTCGTTCGCCAGCGAACAGACCGAGGGTTTGACTTCACCAGGTCTGCGCGGTGAGTACACCCTGGAGGAAGGCCTGTCACGCTTGCTGGCAGATAGCGACTTGCAGGTGCGCCGCGAAAGCAACGGCGGCTACCTGCTGATGCCCAAGGCCGCAGTAGGAGACACCGCGGTAGAACTGACCGCACTGAGCATTTCCGGTAAGGCGCCTGGGTCCACCACCGAAGGTTCGGGGTCCTACACCACTGAGTCATCCAGTAGCTCGACGCGGCTGAACCTGTCGCTGAAGGAAACCCCCCAGTCGATCACCGTGTTGACGCGTCAGCGACTGGAAGACCAAAAGCTCGATAACCTCACCGACGCCCTCGATGCCACTCCGGGTGTGACGGTGATTCGTGAGAGCCTGGGTGCCGACAGCACAACCTACATGTCCCGAGGTTTCGCCATCCGCAACTTCGAGATCGACGGGGTACCAACCTCGGCAAACATGGACAACTACACCCAGAACACTGCCATGTATGACCGGGTGGAAGTGGTGCGCGGCGCCACAGGTCTGATCAGCGGACTGGGCAACCCGTCGGCGACCATCAACCTTATCCGCAAGCGGCCGACCACTGAACCGCAGGTGCTGCTGTCGGCCGAGGCAGGCAATTGGGATCGCTATGGCTTGAGTGTGGATGTGGGCGGTGCGTTGAACGATGCAGGCAATATCCGCGGGCGCTTCGTCGCAGACCACAAGGACCAGCATGCCTGGATCGACCGATTCAGCCAGGAACTGTCCACGCTCTACGGTATTACCGAACTGGACCTGAGTGATTCGACCTTGCTCACCGTGGGCTTCAGCCACCAGGTAACCCACAGCAATGCTCCGATGCGCACGGGTTTTCCGCTGTTCACCACGACGGGTGAAAGGACTGACTTCAAGCGCTCGTTCAATACCTCCCCGGACTGGAGCTACTATGATCGCGAACAGAGCACCCTGTTCGCCTCTATCGAGCAACACTTTGCCAATGGCTGGAGCGGCAAGGTCGAGTACAGTCTTTCGCGCAACGACTATGACTCAGTGATCGCTTACGTGGATGGCGAGATCGACCCCGTGACAGGTGGTGGCGCTACCATCATGCCGACACGTTGGCAGGCCGCGCCGACTCAAGACAACCTCGATGCTTACGCCACCGGCTCGTTCTCGTTGCTGGGCAGGGAGCATGAGTTGATCACCGGCGCCACTCTGTCTCGCATCGAAGAGCGCGGTACGCCAAACTACGGTGGCTGGCAGGGTTCGTGGACAGGGTACGACGATGCCATCGACAACATATTCACGTGGAACGGTCATTCACCCAAACCGGTGTTCAACAAGGTAGGCGCTAGCGACATGACCGAAACTCAGTACGGCGCTTACCTCACATCACGCTGGCACCTTACCGATGCAGCCAGCTTGATCCTGGGGACGCGGGTGGTGGACTGGAAGCGTGAGAACAAAAGCTGGTTGTACAGCACTGACGCGACCACGAAGGTCGAGCGCACGGAGAGCGGTATTGTCATTCCCTACGCTGGTTTCGTTTACGACCTGGATGACACCTGGACCGCTTACGCCAGTTACACCCAGATATTCAACCCGCAAGGTGATCGAATCCGCGACGTCAACGGCTCGCCGCTTGATCCATTGGAAGGTACCGGTTATGAAGTCGGCCTTAAAGCGGCCTTTCTCGACAGCCGCTTGAACGCCAGCTTGGCGCTGTTCCGCGTCGAGCAGGACAACCTGGCCGTGGCCGACGGTAACCGCCTGCAGCCCAACGGTTTTCAGGCTTACCGGGCCGAGAGCGGCACCACCAGTGAAGGCGTCGAGTTGGAAGTCAATGGCGAGCTTGCCGAAGGCTGGCAGGTCACAGGTGGATACTCCTACAACGTAAGTTTCAATGACGACGACCAGCGCATCGTCACTGAAATCCCACGTAACAGTGTCAAACTTTTCACCACCTACCGCCTGCCAGGCGAACTGGACAAGTGGACCGTGGGTGGCGGAGTAAACTGGCAGAGCGAGTCGGGTTATGCCTTGAGCTACGCCACCACCCAGAGCAGCTATGCCGTGACCAGCCTGATGGCGCGCTATCAGATTTTGCCAACGCTGTCGGCGACAGTGAACGTCAACAACCTGTTCGACAAGGAATACCTGACGACCACTGCGGGAGGGTTGTACGGGGCGCCACGTAACTTCATGACAACATTGCGTTACGCGTATTGATCTATCTGGCTGCGTACTGCTCGGGCTCGTTTCCACCACTCGATCATGTTGAGCATGGTCTGCGTCGCGTTGGGGAAGTCGGCGAGGATCTGTATTGGCAGCCAGAACCAGGCCCGAGCTTGCGCCACAGTTACGTACCCTGGATCACAAAGGGGGCGAGCAGCGGGTCCTTGGTGTCATGTGGCCCTCCTCGGTGACCGTGATGGTCGGCCGTCCGAGGTAGTGCGCATCGTCGGCGCCGCCGGCGAGGGGGCCCTATAGTGGCCCCTGTATGCAAGTGTTCGGCGTGCTCGCTGTGGAGACGCTCAGTACGTGTACTGGGCATGGAATCGCACTGGGATATCACCAAGTACGTGTCCACCCACAACGTCGGTGGCGCAATCATGGGTGACTCGCCGGAAACCAGCGCACTCAACCGCTACTTGCAGTGCTGGAAGGTGCACAGCGGGCGGTAAGTGCGGCGATGAATGGCGGTGATGCCCAGATCAGCCGTAGTACTTATCTTGTGCAAGACTTGGGGTACTGCGGCTCGAGCCAGAGCCCACCGGCCCAGCCCCATGAAAAAGCGCAACGCTATCGCTGGGCTTTTTCATAAGGCTTCTGCTAGCTTTTCAGCTATTGCTCTCGGTGAATTTCTCCAAGTACAACCGGCAGTGTTCGAGGCCTTGTGTTTGGCGCCAGGTTTTGATCGACTCAACCATCGGCGGCGGGCCGCATAGGTAGAGGTCGAAGGGCACTTCCATGAGGCTTGCCACTTCCAGATGCTCGGCGATGAAGCCGGTCTTGCCCGACCACGCGGTGACGGGTTCACTGACTACCGGGGTGAAACGGAACTCTGGTATCCGCAAGGCGTAGGCCTGGATCCGCTCGATCTCGCACAGATCCGCTGCATCGCGTACGCCGTAGTACAGGTGCACGGGATGACCGCATCCACCCTGTTCGGCAATTAGGTCGAGCATGCCCAAGAAAGCCGACAGGCCTGTGCCCCCTGCAACCATAACCAACGGCCGCTCTACATGGCGCAGGTAAAATGCACCCAGCGGTGCTTCCATGTGGATCACATCGCCTACCTGGCAGCGGTCACGCACGTAATCGGTCATCACGCCGCTCGGCAACAGGCGGATCAGGAACTGCAGGGTGCTGCTACCCGGTGCGCAGGCGAACGAGTAAGAGCGGCGTTCCTCGGTACCGGGTACCAACAGGCGTGCGTATTGGCCGGGCAGATAGTCCAGCGCCTTGCCGGCATCGCCGACAGCTACATGCAAGATGGCGGTGCTTGGTGACACCAGCTGCACTCGGCTCACAACGCCTTGTACATTACTCGGGCCGCTGGCGCCGCACAGGCTGGAGTCGAAGTCAAAATAGAATGCGGCATCCGACTGCACCCGGGTCTGGCAGGTCAGCACCTTGCGCTCGGCCAGGTCGCTAGCAGAGAGTGCTTCGTCGTCGACATAATCTTGGGTGTATTGCCCTGATTCGCAGCGCCCTTGGCATGTCGCGCAAACACCTTCACGGCAGTCCAGGGGGATCTTGATGCCACTGCGCAACGCCCCATCGAGCAGGATTTCATTCGCCTGCACAGCGCAGAATAACGTTTTGCCATCGGCGAAACTGAAAGCAACCTTGTACGTCATGAGACTTTTTCCGCCGTATCAGAGATGGTAGAAATCGAGTACCGAATTGATCTGGTCGTTGAGCAGCACCACGTGCTTGCGAGCGATCTTCCAGCTCTGGCCGTCGGGGCGTAGACGATACGTGGCACGACCGAAGAACTGTTCGGCAGTCTGCATGCGGTAGTACAAGGTGTGCCAGTTGACTTGAACCTCTAGTTCGTCCCTATCCCGCGATGAGATGCGCACATTGCTGATCAGGTGCAGCGTGCGCGGCATCGGAATGGTTGAGGCGGCCTTGCCGGTGCGGATGCGGAAGACTCGGTCTTCAAGGCCACCACGGGTGCGGTAGTAGATCAGTGACATGCCTTTAGTCGGGTCGGTGGTGTAGACGTGTTCCGAGTCCCATTGAGGCAAGTGGAATTCGCTGTCCTCGGTGAACATGTCGAGATACGAGTCCCAGTCCTGGGCGTCGCAGGCCTCGGCGTTGCGGTAGAAAAACTGTTCGACCCGGTATTGCAGTTGCGAATCCATAGTCACACCTCACGCAGTTTCAGCGATTGTTGTTCTGCACTCTTGCGCGCCAGGCCTTCTAGCAAAAAGCGCTGCCAATTGGCGTGTTGGTTGACGTACAGCCCTTCGTGGGTGAACTCGGTGCCGGTTATGGCAGGACTGATACCGATGGTTACGCTGTTGGGAGTCGCGCCTTCGACCCACTTGCCTTCGCCACGGGAGATGTCGCTCCAGCGCTCCAAGCGTGCCTGGAAGCCTCTCTGCGCCTCGCGAAATTCCACCAGGTCATCGGGTGTGCCCATGCCGGAGACGTTGAAGAAATCTTCGAACTGACGAATGCGGTTTTCGCGGTCGGCATCCGACTCGCCGACGACGCCCAGGCAAAAACTGTTGATCTCTGTCTTGTTCCACGCCACAGGGCGGATAATGCGCAGCTGCGAGCTGATCTGGTCGAGGAAGAACATGCTTGGGTAGATGTTGAGGTTGCGCAGCCGGTGCATCATCCACTCGGCCTTGCCTTGGCTGTACTCTTGCACCAGACGAGGCATGATGGTTGCGTAGCCGGGGCGCACGGCCGGGTTGGGCATGTCGCTGAACAACAGGCTATGGCCGTTATGGAAGGCAAACCAGCCGTCGTCTGTTTCCTTGTCGCCCGCGCCCAGCTTGCTGTAGTCCAGTGTACTGCCGCCGGCGAGGCCCTTTTCGGCATTGACCTGCTGGCGGTGCTGAACGGTAGCCACATAATTGTAATGCACCGTACTGACGTGATAACCGTCAAGGCCGTTCTCGTTCTGCAGCTTCCAGTTGCCGTCATAGGTGTAGGACGACTTGCCGGGAAGCACCTCAAGTTGCCCCGTTGCAGACTGGGCAACCATCATGTCGAAGAACACCTTGGCATCGCCGAGGAAGTCCTCAAGCGAATCCCTGCCGTGCACGTCCAAGCTGATGAAGACAAAGCCCTTGTAGCTGTCGATACGGGCCTTCTTCAGGCCGCGGGTGGCCTTGTCGAAGCCTTCCGAATACTCACCAGGGGCCTTGACCTTGACCAGGCGGCCGTCGCTTTTGTAGCACCATGCATGGAACGGGCAGGTGAAAGTTGACTGGTTGCCCTTGCCCACCCGCGTCAGCGTGGTGCCGCGGTGCTGACAGGCATTGATCAAGGCGTTGAGCCGACCTTCGCCATCGCGGGTAATGATCATCGGCTGGCGCCCGGCGCGCATGGTCATGAAATCGTGATTGTTGGCGATTTCGCTTTCATGGCAGGCGTAAATCCAGTTCTTTTCGAAGATCAGCTCCATTTCCAGATCGAACAGGTCGGGTTCGGTGAACATGGCGCGATCAATACGGAAAACGCCCTCGGCGGGGCGAAAATCCAGGCAGCTTTCAATGAAGCTTTTCCACTGCTCAACACTTCTGGTGCTTGTCATTATCAGTCCTCGGCAATCGGGCTCATTTATGCCTCCATTAAATGAGTTGGCACACTGCCAAGTCTATCCAGTTAATAATGGATACTGGTCCAGTAAATGCAAAATGCGTGGCATCTCGTCGTTGGGCTTTATGCACCTTGATCGGGCGGGTGCCGCCCGCGTATGTGTTACCGGGTGCGCAGGTTGGGAAAATAAGTAGCGCACGGCGCGTCCAGCCGTTGCACGGCGTAAGTGGGCCACCATGATCCAGAATACCTCCCACATGATCCAGGTAATGCGCTATGTCTTGCCTGGTATGAAACATGCTATATATTGTCTTTGCGCTGTAAGGCGCAAGCCTGATGAGTGGCTGGAGTATAGGTATGCGTCCCCTTAATCGTACGAGCTTTCAGGATATACGGGTCTGTCGAAATGATTTGGATGGCGCACGTGCTTGGATGTCGCAAGTCTGCGGCCCCCATCATCTCGAGGCGCGATCGCCAAACAAAATTCGCTTCAACCATACTGGTAATATGTTTCATGCTATGCACACGATGGTCGGAAGAATCGCATATGGCACTGATGTCAGTATTCATGTCGAGGATGTAGACAGGTTCAATAGCTACAGCATCAGCCTACCCCTCAGTGGCGAGCAGGAGCTGAAGAAAGGTGGTAGGCGTATCGCCTCCAACCCCCATCAAGGACTGATAATTGCCCCCAATGAACTACAAGTTCTTGATATTTCTGGAGATTGTCAGAAAATCCAAATCGCGATCACTTGTTTTGCCATGCGGCAGACGCTTGAGTCGATGCTCGGTCGGCCGATCACCACCCAGCTGGCATTCGAACCTGCGATCAATGCCGAGTCCGGCGCAACCGGGTCGTGGTGGCGGTTAGCCAGGTACTACCTGATGGAGATTGAAACGAGCAAAGACCTGTTTGGGCAAAGTATGTTTGCGCAGGATATCGAAGGCTCGCTGATCAAGGGCCTCATCCTTGCGCAGGAAAATAATTACAGTAATGAATTACACTCGGTCGCTACAGTGCAATGGCCACAATACCTCATCAAGGCCAAGGCGTTCATAAATGAACATGCGCGCGAGGATATCTGCCTTGAGGATGTCGAGCGTGCCTGTGGCGTGGCGCGGGTTAAGTTGTTCGAGGTGTTTCGAAAGTATGTTGGGGTTCCTCCCATGGCCTATTTGAAACGGCTCAGGTTTGACGGTGCGCGGCAAGAGTTGATGCGCGAACGTTCAGGTGGCAACGTGTCGGTAATTGCAATGGCTTGGGGGTTTAAGCACGTGGGGCGATTTTCTATCGAATACAAAAAAATCTTCGGCGAATCGCCAAGTGCGACTCTGTCACGTCAATGAGTGTTCGCAGTTTAAAGCAGACTTTTCGATAACGCTTGTTCCAGCTGATAGAAGCGTGGGGGATGGTAGCCTTCATCCCCACGGCCACGCAGATCACATTCATAAATTTTGGCCCCGTTGGGAGGTATGAGTTCCCACCGGGGCCAGTAACGTTTAAGGGCTGGCGAACAGGGTGCATGCCAGACAGTGCGCTCGGGATCAAAGCGTGGAGCGAAGGCTCCACAACTCCGGGAAGAGTTCGGTATCGAGCATTTTTCGCAAGTAGCCAACGCCTTCGGTACCACCGGAACCCTTTTTGAATCCAATGATTCGCTCAACCGTCGTGACATGGCGGAATCGCCACTGTCGGAACGAGTCTTCAAGGTCGATGAATTTTTCGGCTAACTGGTACAGGTCCCAAAAACGCTTTGGATCCTGATAGACCGCTTTCCAAGCCGCTTCAACAGAGGCGTTGTGAATCGTACGGGAGTGCGACACCTCCTTCAGCCGTTCTGGATCGATCGCCAGTCCTGCTGCTGCCAGCAAGCGGATAGACTCATCATACAGCGAGGGGGTCGCAAGCGCTTCTTCCAGCTCCGCGAGCAGTTCTGGACGATGAGCATGCGGCTGCAACAGTGGCAAGCTCTTGTTGCCCAGAATGAATTCGATTTCACGGTACTGGAACGACTGGAATCCGGACGACGCGCCAAGCGATGGGCGAAACGCGATGTACTCACTTGGCGTCATGGTTCCCAGTACTGTCCAGGCGTGCACCAGTTGATCGAAGATTCGAGACACTCGGGCCAGCATCTTGAACGCCGGTGGCAGTTCGCCGCATTTTACGTGCTCACGGGCAGCCTTGAGTTCGTGAAGCATCAGCTTCATCCACAACTCGGACGTCTGGTGCTGAATAATGAACAGCATCTCATTGTGATCGGTTGACAGCGGATGTTGCGCGCTGAGCGTGCGCTTGAGATCCAGGTAGTCGCCATAACTCATTGAGTCGGAGAAGTTCAGCTGTGCGTCATGCCACTGTTCAGGGCTCTGGTTTTGCGAAAAAGGACATTGGCTCATAGTGTGCTCCTCAGGTCACGGCGCGACGGGTTTGGTACTGCGGATTACGCCAGGTTTCGTTGTCGAGCACGTCGAGAAGAGCCTTCACGGCAGTGCCTACATCTTGGAATGAGGTGTACAGCGGCGTAAATCCGAAGCGCATGATCATCGGTTCCCGGTAATCACCGATGACGCCCTTGGCAATCAGTGCCTGCACAATCGCGTAGCCATGCGGGTGCTCGAAGCTTACGTGGCTGCCACGCTCGGCGTGGTTGCGCGGCGTGACAAGGGTGAGCGGATGATGGGCGCACTGCGACTCGACCAGTTCGATGAAAAGGTCCGTCAGCGCCAGTGATTTGCGGCGCAGTGCCGGAATATCGGTTTTTGCGAAGATATCCAGCCCGCACTCGACCATGCCCAAGGACACTAGGGGTTGAGTGCCGCACAGGTAACGGGCGATGCCTGATGCCGGCTCATAATTGGGAGCCATTGCAAATTGACGGGCATGCCCCCACCAACCCGACAGCGGCTGCCAGGTGGCATCGCAAAGTTCTGGTGACACCCACACGAATGCCGGGGCCCCAGGGCCGCCGTTGAGGTACTTGTAGGTGCACCCAATGGCGTAGTCAGCCTTAGCAGCTTTCAGCTCGACGGGTACTGCACCGGCAGAGTGCGCCAGATCCCACAAGGCCAAGGCCCCGTTCTGGTGTATTAGCTCAGTGGTCGCAGCCATGTCGTACATATGGCCGGACTTGTAGTTGACGTGGGTCAACAGTACCAACGCGACCTGATCGTTCAGCTTGGCGTTCAGATCCTCTGGTTTTTCGATCAGTTGCAATTCATAGCCTTGCTGCAGCAAGTCCGTCAGCCCTTCGATGATGTACAGGTCCGCCGGGAAATTATGCAGCTCCGACAGAATCACTTTGCGTTGTGGCGCGCGCTTGGCCTGAACGCGCAGCCCTGCCGCGAGAGTCTTGAACAGGTTGACCGTCGTGGTATCGGTGACTGCCACTTCGCCTTGATCGGCACCAATCAGCTTGGCGAGCTTGTCGCCCAGGCGAGTTGACAAGGTGCTCCACTGTGCAGTGTTCCAGCTGCAAATCAGGCCCTCCCCCCATTCTTGCTCGATCATCTGGGTCGCCCTGGCCAACGAAGCGCGCGGGCGGGCGCCCAGTGAATTACCGTCCAGGTAAACAATGCCTTCCGGCAGTGCGAATTCTTCGCGCAAAGCGGCCAACGGATCAGCCAGATCCAGTTCGCGTAGTTTTTCTTCAAGTTGCATGCTCATTTTCCTGTCAGGGGTCGTAACACAGCACGTACCGGACTCGCGTCCAGGTGAGAAAAGCGGAGGGGCAAGGCGATTAATTCGTAGTCACCCTCTGGAATCTGGTCCAGGACGATCCCTTCAAGAATTGCCATTTGAAACTTCGCGATGGTGCCGTGGGCGTCCATCGTTTTAGATCTCTGAGGGTCAAGCGAGGGTGTATCGATGCCCAGCAGCCGAACGCCTCGACTGGCCAGCAAGGCCACGGTCGCCGGTGCAACAGCTGTGAAGTCAGGGTCCCAGTTGGCCAGAGGCGCGGCTTGATAGGTTCGCAACAGGACGCGCGGTGGGATGTCCTCAAGGTGCTTTTCAATATCTTCGGGCTCCACCAGCGAGCCGCTCTGCAGGCAGTGAATGACTCGGCACGGCCCCATGTAGATGTCCAGTGAGACTTGGCCAATGGGCAGGCCGTCGGCGCTGTAGTGCAGCGGCGCATCGACGTGAGCGCCGGTATGTGGTGAAAGCGTGATTCGCCCCACATTAACCGGACATTGCGGGCCTATCTGCCAGACACGTTCCTCCTGGAAAGGCGTATCCCCGGGCCATGTCGGTGTCGCGGGGCTCAAGGGTGGGCTGAGATCCCACCAGGCCGGATCGCTGGATTTCATTGTTGTTATCACTCTCAAGTTGACCTGGGAGAATGATAGAAGCGTTCCATCAGAATTAAATTGCGAAATCAATTGCAGAACGACTGAGTATTCGCAGATTATTCGAATAATACAAATTTACGAGGCATATTCTTCAATGGTCAAACTCGATAGCATTGATCTGCGCATTCTCGCCTGCCTGAACCTCGACGGGCGCATGAGCAACCAAGACCTGGCGGAAAAGGTTTCCCTATCGCCGTCAGCCTGTCTGAGGCGCCTGCGAACCCTGGAAAGCGAGGGAATCATCGCAGGCTATGGCGTGCGTTTTGATGCAGAGCGCCTGGGCATCGAAGTTCACGCAATGGTCAGTATCAATGTTCGCCAGGACGTCGAGGGTTGGCACGAACGCTTCATCGAGGTGTTGCAAGGCTGGCCGGAAGTGGCGGATGCCTACATTGTCACCGGCGCCAGCAGCTATTTGTTGCGCGTGCGCGCCCGCAGCCTGAAGCACTACACCGATTTCATCGTCAATCATTTGCACCGCACTCCCGGTGTAACAGACATCCGCTCGGACATCATTTTGCAAAGCATCAAGTCCCGGGACAACATACTTGATCTGGTGCGCCCGCAGACCGTCAGTGAAGGCTGACGCATCCGCACTTGCGGAGCGCAGGTCACACAGGCAGCTGCCGGGGGGCGTTGACTGATGAATCGCACCTTTTATGGGCGCTTTTCCACTCTCGAGCTGCCATTTCCTTTGCGCCTGGGGCAAGGATATGTTCTGAAATGCATAATTGTGTAAAGGGTAGGGTGGCCATACCATCGATTGGCCTTGTCGGCACTTTCCTACAAAAAAGAGTGTAGGCAATTCCTACTACGCGGTGGAGCCTAATAAAAATGACGATAGCGCCTACTATGACCGGGGCTGTGCCACGGCCAATGTCTAACCGGAAACTCTATAAACTGGTGATTGCCTCTTCCATAGGCAATGCACTGGAATGGTTTGACCTGATCGTCTACGGCTTCTTTGCCATGACTATCTCCAAGTTGTTTTTCCCCAACACGGACGAAACAGTTTCGCTGCTGCTCGCGCTGGGTACGTTTGCGGTTTCCTACCTTATTCGTCCGCTGGGTGCCATGGTACTTGGCTCCTACGCCGACCGAGTGGGCCGCAAGGCCGCTATGCTGGCGTCGATCTGGCTGATGATGCTGGGGACCTTTCTGATTGCAGTGATGCCCACCTACGCTGCCATTGGCATTTTCGCGCCGATGGGGATCTTCTTAGCGCGCTTGATCCAGGGCTTTTCGGCCGGAGGCGAGTTCGGTAGCGCAACAGCCTTGCTGGTTGAGCATGCGCCAGAGCGCAAAGGGTTGATTTCCAGCTTCATGTTCGCCAGCCAGGGGGTGAGCGGCTTGCTGGGCTCAGGGTTCGGCCTGCTGCTGACTACTACGTTGACCACGGCTGAACTTGAGAGCTGGGGCTGGCGTATTCC
Organism: Pseudomonas sp. NPDC008258; assembly: GCF_042956345.1. Lineage (NCBI taxonomy): Bacteria > Pseudomonadati > Pseudomonadota > Gammaproteobacteria > Pseudomonadales > Pseudomonadaceae > Pseudomonas > Pseudomonas sp. NPDC008258. Next base: position 92,590 of record NZ_JBIBGE010000009.1, on the reverse strand, counting down.
ATTTTTCTTCGGCCTGCTGATTGGCCCGATCGGCCTTTATATCCGTCGGCACATCGAGGAGGCGGGTGAGTTCAAGGCCAGTGAACGCAGCCATGCACCGGTCAGCACATTGTTTGTTTCGCACAAGCTGCCGATGCTGTTGGCGGTGGGCGCCCTAGTATTGTCCACGTCGGTAAGTTACCTGATTATTTTCATGCCCACCTACGCGGTCAAACAACTGGGTCTCACAGCGTCGATCGGCTACACCGGCACGTTGGTCAGCGGGTTGATATTAACCGTAATGACGCCGTTCATCGGGCATCTTTCCGATGTCTTCGGACGTACGCGCATTATGTTGGGGGCCTCTGCCGTCTTTGTATTGACTATCTGGCCAGCTTTCTCCTGGCTCGCGGCCAATCCGACATTGTTCGCGTTGTTAGCAGTGCTGTTCTGGATGAGCTTCTTGAAGGCATTATATTTCGGTGGTTTGCCCGCCCTGATGTCGGAACTATTTCCCACCCAAGTCCGTGCCACCGGCATGGCACTGAGCTACAACATTGGCACTACGGTTTTTGGCAGCTTTACACCCTTTGTCGTGGCCTGGCTGATCAGTGCCAGTGGCGACAATCTGGCGCCGAGTTATTACCTGTTCATCACCGGCGTCCTGAGCGTGATTGCACTGCTGGGTATCCGTCGTCATATCAAGCTGAACTGATGCGCTATCCGGTCGGCGATATCCCTCGCCGGCCATTCTACTTGCCTAACAAGGATTACCCGACCTGTTTGGGTGGCGTAAGTGTGCGCCCATGTCTGTATTGCAGGTCCATTTGCCGCCAATTCAAAGCCCTTCAGGGCTGCCAACAAAAACAATCAAGAGTATGGCGATGTCAAACTTCAATTTTAAACGCAGAAAAATGGTGCTGGTGATCGCACTGGCGAGCGGTTCGGTGCGTGCCGACCTGATCGATGACAGCCACCTGTCGCTGGGGATACGTAACGTCTGGATCGATCGCGATTACAGGCATGAGAACGCGCCCAAGTCTCGCATCGGCAGTTGGTCCCAAGGTTTCGACCTGCAATTCAGATCCGGTTACACCGATGGGCCGCTGCAGTTCGGTCTCGACATAGGTGGGCAGCTTGCTTATCGCCTCGATGGCACCCAGGCGCGTTCTCCCGACGGTATTCTGCCGCTGCAAAGTGACGGCAGCCCGGTGCTTGACTATGGCAGAGCCAGCGCCACCGCCAAGATTCTCTACTCGAAGACCGAGCTGCGCATCGGTGAACAACGTCCTTTCCTTCCCGTGGCGTCCTATGACCCGTCGCGCCAGTTGGCCACTACTTACCAAGGGCTGTTGCTGGAGTCCAAGGAGGTCAAGGATCTGACCCTTACCGCCGGACGTTTCTGGAGCATCGCTGGACGTGAGTCGTCGAATACAGAAAATATCTATCTGTGGGGTGATAAAACTTCACAGAGTAGTGATGGTTTGAGCTTCGTGGGTGCCAGTTACAATGTTACCCCTAATTTCTCGGGTACTTATTTCTACGCGCAATTGGAAGATATTTACCGCCAGCATTATCTGGGCATCAGTTATAGAAGGCCACTGGGTGGCGGCTACTCTCTGAAGAGTGACGTGCGTTACTACAACAATAAGGAAGAAGGCCAGGCGTTGTCGGGCCGCGTCGACAACCGCACCTACGGTAGTATGTTGAGCGTCTCCAAAAGTGGACATACGCTGGGTGCGGGGTATCAGCGTATGCTGGGCCAGGATATTTTCCCAACCTTCAACAGCTACGCGCCGGCGCCATACCTGATCAACTGGTCGTCCCTGGCTTTCGTCAAACCGGGTGAGCGGTCCTGGCAGGTGCGTTATGACTATGACTTTGCTGCGATGGGTGTGCCGGGGCTGACATGGATGGCGCGCTGGATGGAAGGTAACGACATTCACCTTGGCAATCAAAGTCATGAAACCGAGCGTACCTCGATCCTCTCCTATGTGGTGCAGGACGGCTTCTTCAAGGGTGTGGGGGCAAGCTGGATGAATATTGGCGTGAACACTCGCAACAGCAACAAATACGAAGAAAACCGTCTGATCATTACCTACAACTATAACTTTTGGTGATGGCTGAGCAGTAATTGGTTCTCGAGAAAAGTGAGGAAATGGCGAACCAGCATCGGCAGTTTGCGCCCCGCCATGATTTGTACTTGGAGGCTGCGCTGGCTGAGTTGCTGGTCGCTCATGGGTACTAATACCAAGTTGTCACGGGCAGTGACCCCGCGCACCGTGATTGCGCCACACAGTGCGATGATATCCTGGGAATGGCACACCACCGTGTAGATCACCCCGAGTGACTGGCTGGTATACGTAGGCACAACTTTGATGCCCTTGAGGTGGCAGGCGATGTCGAACAGATAGCGAATGGTCGAGCCGGCATACGGCAGCGCCAGGCGTGTGTCACGCAGGTCCTCGACACTGAGTACCGACCGCGTGGCCAAGGGGTGTTGGGCGGACATCAGCGCGCTGATCGGTGCTTCATGGCTCAGCGCCACTTCCACACCCTGACTTGGAGTCAGGTTGTAGGTTAGGGCAATATCGGCCAAGCCATCCTTGACCAGTTGCGAGGCGCGGGCTGCATCCACTACCTGAAGGTCATAGCTGGCACCCGGATGGATAGTGCGAAACTCGCTGGTGACCCGTGGCAGGAAATCCCATGCCATGCCTTCCGGGCAGGCGATGGTGATCTTGTGTTGCTGGACCGCACTGAGCCCGTGCATTTCAGCGAGCACGTTTTTCATGTCCAAGGCATTGCGGTTGGCGTATGTCAGCAGAAGCTCGCCGGGCTCGGTGAGCTTCATGCCGCGCGGCCTGCGTTCGAACAGCTGCAAGCCCAGCGATTCCTCCAGGTTACTGATTTGCCGGCTAACCGCCGACACGGCGACGTGCAGTTCTTCGGCAGCGGCGGATAACGAGCCGGTCTGGGCAACGCTGTGGAAATAACGCAGGGGAAGGTCTTGCATGACGGTGCCTCAGGACTGGGCAGCAGACACTTGCCATAAAGGCAAGGTTGCATTGATTACATTGTAATTGTTGCAAGTCAGATAGCAATTTAACCTTTGTTCCCATAACCAGCAAGTGTGTAACGCTTGCGTTCAAGGTGCTTTCCATTCAGATATTTTATGGACGATAACTTCATGCTTTCCCCAGAACGCGTCACCGATTCAGAACGCCGCCAGCAGGCCTTGAACCTGGCTCGCCAACATTTCACGAGCGGTGGCTACTTACGTACGCTGGAGCGTCGGGTAGCCCAGCGCACTGAAAGCCAGAACCCTGATTGTGCGCCGTACCTACGTATTTACCTGAGTGAAGACATAGCACCGCAACTGGAGGAGATGGGCTTTGAGCACCGTATCATCGAAAATCCCCAGCCGGGCAAGCCATCGTTGTTGCTGGCCGAGCGTATAGAGTCCGCTGAGCTGCTGACCTTGCTCACCTACGGGCACGGCGATGTCACCAGCGGTCAGGACGAACTGTGGCAGGAAGGCACCGGCCCCTGGCAGGTCAGCATTAAGGAAGGGCGCCTCTATGGTCGAGGCACCGCCGATAACAAAGGCCAGCACTGTATAAATTTAGGTGCGTTGCAGGCCGTTCTGCAGGCGCGCCAAGGGCGGCTTGGCTATAACCTCAAGGTCATCTTCGAGATGAGCGAGGAGGTGGGTTCGCCGGGCCTGGAGCAGGCATGCCGTGACCACGCCGACGTGCTCAAGGCCGACCTATTTCTGGCATCCGATGGGCCTCGCGTACGGCATGATCTGCCGACATTGTTTCTGGGCTCGCGGGGTGTTTGTCAGTTTCGCCTGGCCTTGGACACAGGTAATGGCGCGCGACATTCCGGTAACTGGGGCGGGATCATCACCAACCCTGCGGTCGTGCTCAGCCATGCCGTGAGTAGTCTGGTCAGTGCCGAAGGTCGATTATTGCAAGACTTCCTGCGCCCTCCTAGCATGCCTGAACATGTGGCCAAGCTGGTGCGCGACTTGCCCGTAGGTGGTGAAAGCTTCGACCCGCAGTTGAACCCCGGGTGGGGCGAGCCAGGCTTGAGCACTGGCGAGAAATTGTTCGGTTACAACACTTTGGAAATTGTTGGCCTGTCAGCCGGTAGCACTGTCAAGCCGGTCGGTGCGATTCCGGGGCGCGCCGAAGCCATCTGCCAGTTGCGCTTTGTCGAAGGCACAGACTGGCAAGCGCTGGAAGGCAACCTGCGTGCGCATCTGGATCGCCTGGGTCTTGCAGACGTGCAGGTGCAGATCGATGGTGGATACGCGGCCACTCGACTGGATCCCCGCCACCCCTGGGTTGGTTTCGTACAAAAGTCGGTCAGCCAGAGCCTTGGGCAGGCCGTCAGCATCCTGCCGAACCTGGGTGGCACGATCCCCAATCACTGCTTTGCCGATGTACTGGGACTACCCACCGTCTGGTTGCCGCACTCCTACCCGTCCTGCAAACAGCATGCGCCAGATGAACACTTGCTGGCAGAGGTGGTCGAACAGGGCCTGATCGCAGCCGCTGGAGTGTTCTGGGACCTTGGCGATCAGGCAGAAGACCTACGCCTGCAATTGCAAGGGGGCTGAGCTTCAGCCGAGCAAACCGGCGCATCGAAGTGATCTCGTACCACGTTTCTTCCATCGCCGGATCGCTCAGCGAAAACCAGTTCTGTAGCAAGTGAATGCGCAGCATCGTTTCCAAGGGATACGCCTTACGACCGCCACCGGCATTTGGATAGTGCGGTTTGATCAACGCGACCAATCCGCTCCACGGCCTGAGACAACATGCGGGCCTTACGAACAGGAAACGGATAGAACCGGCACAGCGGGGTAAGAAGGCCTTAATCTTCAAAGCCACATACTTGCACGGAACGCTGTGACGTAAATCTGACAGGCATTAGCAGGAAGGTCATGCGAACTACCCTAGGAGAGCTGTACGCTTGCCTTTGTGCTACCGAGCGGCGGGTGCCGATGGCATGAGGGTCGCTGACTTAGCGGGCTACATGAAACGCGGTAGCCGGTCCACAAGGCCCAGGTGCACCAGAGCAATGCGAGCACCGGCACCGATTAGCTCGACCGGGTCCGCTGGCTGCGCGAGCGAGGGCGATAGAAGTTTGCGGATGCCTTGAGGCACACTTTCGAGGTCCGCAGCTAACTTCAGGTGGTCAGAGCGATAGCGTGATCCCGCAGCATCGCGTGAGCCGCTTCGCGCAGTCCGTTAAGTAGGTGCAGGCTGTTTCTCTGAGTTATTTCTTGTCAACCCGGACGGGTCATGAGCGAGCGTCGATACACTTGCAATCGAAAGCATGCCAGCCGGGTAAAGTGATGCGATTTGGGATGGTGGATTGTGTGTGACAATGGTGGTTGTATAAACCCTGTATGGAAGATAATAATGAGAAGAAATATCATTAGCGCGGTGTCGTCGTGGCAGATTACCAACCCGTCAAAGATGCGTTCTCCGAGTTCTACGGCACCAACCATCGCTGGCTAAGGGCTTGGCTCTTTCGTCGGCTGCAATGTCCACACGACGCCGCCGATCTGGCCCAAGACACCTTCCTGAGGGTTATGCGAGCGCCGCAGCCGGTCGCCATTGAGGAGCCGCGCGCCTTTCTTGCCACTGTCGCACGGCGCCTGATCAGCAACCTGTTTCGTCGTCGATCGCTGGAAAGGGCGTATCTGGAAGAATTGGCCAACTTCATGGAGGCCTATGCGCCCTCCGAGGAAGAGCTCGCGCTGGTGCACGAGGCGCTGATTCAGATCGACCAAATGCTGCACGGTCTGCCACTTCGGGTGCGCCATGTGTTCATTCTCAGTCGCCTGGATGGCCTGCCGCAGCCGCAGATCGCCCGGCAACTGGACATTTCCATCGCCACTGTTGAGCGCGACCTGCGCCAGGCATTCCTGCACTGCCTGAGCGTCGCTGACGCATGACCTTCCAACCCCTTGAGCAAGCCCTGCACGAGGCCATCGACTGGATGCTGCGCTTGGAGCACCTACCCGCCAGCGACCCCGCGCATCTGGCGTTCGAGCATTGGCACGCTCACTGCGCGGAAAATCGGCTGGCGTGGCAGCGGGTGAACGGTGTGCTGGATAGCGCGCTTGCCAACCTTCAGGGGTTGCCCGGCCAGGCGCAGGTAGCCAGTCGCGCCTTGCGCGCGCTGGCCAACCCTCCGCGACGCCAGCTACTGGGCAAGGGCTTGGCACTGTTACTGCTGGGGGCCGGTAGCGTCAGCGTGCTCAACCGGCTGGCCCCGGTGGCCGACCTGCTGGCCGACGCCCGTACCGCCACTGGCGAGCGCAAGACCCTGCAGCTCGCCGATGGTAGCCGTCTGAGTCTAAACGCGCGGAGTGCGGCCGATATCCGGTTCGACACGCAGCAACGCCGGGTAGTGCTGCGCGCGGGTGATCTTCAGGTGCAGGTGGAGCCTGATCTCGCGCGGCCGCTGATCGTTGCCACGGCCCATGGCGAGGTGCGTGCGTTGGGTACCCGTTTCATGGTGCGCCAGGAGTCTGAGCGCTGCCTGGTATCGGTTCAGCAGCACAGCGTGCTGCTCAGCACCGCCGATGGTAGCGCCCGGCGGGTGGAGGCGGGCCAGGCGTTCGCCTTCGACCGGCGTGGCAGCATGGCAGTGGCGCCGTCGATGCGTACTCGCGATGACTGGGTACACGGACGGATCGAAGCCCGGGACGAACCCTTGGGCGAGTTGGTGGAGGCCTTGCGCCCGTATTACGGAGGCCTGCTGCGCATCAGCCCGCAAGCTGCTCAGGTCCGGGTGTTCGGCACCTTCCTGGTGGACGACATCGAGCGCACCCTGGCGTCGCTGGGTGAGACGCTGCCGATCCGGGTCGACACCCTGGGCTTCTGGCTGACGCGGATAGATGTGAAATAACATTTTTTTGCAAGGCGATGAGGGGGTTCCAGATCTCGGGTGTCCTGACTATGAACGATCACTCATACGAGCCGACACCCCATGCCCCATCCTTCGCTCCGCCCCCATGCCCTGGCTGCTGCCATTGCCCTTGCCTGCCTGTCCTGGCAAGCCGTCGCCCAGAACGAACAGGTCAGCCACACCTTCGACCTGCCCGCAGCGCCATTGGGCAGCACCCTGACCCGTATCGCCCGAGAGACCGGCAACGTGCTCTCGGTATCGCCCGCGCTTATCGAGGGCAAGACTGCCCAGCCGGTACGCGGCCAGATGACCACGCAGCAGGCGATGGATCAGGCGCTGCTGGGGAGTGGGCTGCGTTTGGAGGTCACGCCGAGCGGTAGTTGGAACCTGCTGCCGGTGGCGCAAGACGGCGCGCAGCTCGAGCTGCCAGCGATGTCGATCGTCGGCATGCAGACCAGCGCGCCGACCTTTTCAGTGGGTACCAAGGTTGCGCTGCACCTGCGGGAAGTACCGCAGACGATCAATGTGATCGGCCAGGAGCGGATCCAGAAACAGAACCTCTATACCCTCGAGGATGCGCTGGGTGAAGTGGGCGGGGTGACTGTGCAACGGATCGATGCCAGTCGCCTGAGCTTCTTCTCACGCGGCTTCGAGGTCACCTCGCTGCAGCTGGATGGCACACCGACCACCATGGACAACCGGATCTTCCTGTCGCCGGACCTGACCATGTACGACCGCGTCGAGGTGCTCAAGGGGCCATCCGGCAGCCTGACCGGTGCCGGCGGTGCGGGCGGTAGCATCAACCTGATACGCAAACGTCCGTTGGCCGACGCGGCGGTATCGGCCGAAGTCAGTGCCGGCTCCTGGGACAACTACCGCGGCATGCTCGATGTCACCGGTCCGCTGACCGAGGCCGGCAACATCCATGGCCGCTTGGTGCTCAGCCAGCACAACCAGGCCTTCCCCTACGATGGCAGCGGCAAGCGTGAGTCGAACCAGGCCTATGGCATCGTCGACATCGACCTGACCCCGGACACCGTCTGGACCATTGGTGCCAGCAACCAAAACACCGACATCCGCGGCGCCCAGCGCTCGCTGCCGGCGTTTCGCTACACCAACGCCGCCGGCGAGGCGGCCATGTCGCTGCCGGACGTCTCGCGCAAGAACTTCTACGGCGCCAACTGGAACCGCGACTACTTCTGGAGCACTTCGGTGTTCACCGAGCTCGAGCATCAGCTCGGTGGCGGCTGGAAGACCAAGCTGGCGGTGCGCCACGCCGACAACAACTACGACCTGACCCAGGCCTACGCCCGTAATGGCGGTGGCATCGACCCGGCCGACAACCAGGTGTCGATGAACTCGATTATGTTCGACTACCGCGAGAAACAGGACGAAGTCGATCTTTACGCCGACGGCCCGTTCAGCCTGTTCGGTCGTGAACACAAGCTGCTGGTGGGGACCAATTACTCGCGTTCGGAGTTCTCCTCCAACGGAGGCTACTTCTCGAGCTTCCTTGGTGATGTGGACCTTTACGATCCGCAGCCGAACTTTGGCTACCCGGCGTTCCCCGATGAGGACCGCCTGCCGACCAACGTCGCCAACACCCGCTCCAAGGCGGTCTACGGCAACATGCGCATCAGCCTGGCCGACCCGTTGACCCTGGTCCTGGGCGGCCGTGTCACCTGGCTCGATATGCACCGCAGCCAGCACCAGCCAGAGGCCGGCTCGCCGTCGGAAAAGGCCAGCCAGAGCGAGTCGCAGAAGTTCACCCCGTTCTATGGGCTGATCTACGAGCTGAACGAACACTATTCGCTGTACGCCAACTACGCCGAGGTGTTCAACCCGCAGCCGGTCAGCAACCTGGACATTAACAACAACATCATCGAGCCGATCGAAGGCAAGCAGCATGAGCTCGGCATCAAGGGTGAGTTCCTCGACGGCGCGGTGAACGCCTCGCTGGCGGCCTTCCAGATAGAGGAAGAGAACCGCGCCATCCCCGACATGAACGACCCGAACTCGCGGGCCGTGGTGGCCGGTGGCAAGGCGCGTACCCGTGGCTACGAGGTGGAAGTGAGCGGGCAGATGACGCCTGACTGGTTCATCACCGCTAACTTCACCCACACCTACAAGCGTTACGACAGCCCCAACGAGCAGTTGCAGACCTACCTGCCGAAAAACATGCTGCGGGTCTGGTCCCTGTACAAGCTGCCCGGCGAGCTTGAGAGGTGGAGTGTGCAGGGCGGTGTGAGCGTTGTCAGCGAAACCTACAACAAACTGTACGTTCCCGGCATCGACATGGACGGCACCAAGCTGCAGCAGAGCGGCTACGCGTTGTACGACGCAGGTATCGGCTACCAGATCAACGAGAACCTGTCGGCGGACCTGCTCGGCACCAACCTGACCAACAAGAAATACTACCAGCGCATCAATACCTTCCAGGACGGGAACATCTTCGGTGATCCTCGCGCGGTATCGCTGACCTTGCGCGCCAGGTTCTGACCCGCGACAGCAGCGGCGCCGTGTTTGTTGGAGCGTCGAAACACCGTGAAGCAACGAGGACAACAGGGTGAAACGACCGGCGTCACACAAGGCAAGCGTCCGGCGCCGACGGCGCGGGTTGTGGCTGCTGCTGGCCTTGCTGCTGGCCTACCTGTTCATCTGGCCACTCAGTGCCCTGGCCGCGTTGACCCTGGCCTGGCTTGGGCAAGCGCCCAGCGAGGCGGTGCTGAGTAGCTCTATCGCCGCCTTCGTGCTCTATCCGCCACTGATGCTTTGGTTGTTGTGCGCGCGACGGCTCGTGCGCAACTGCCTGTGCCTGACCGCTGTGTCGCTGGTGATGCTGGCGACGCTGCGCGCGCTGGCGGGGGCGAGCTGATGTTTGACAATGTCCGCCAGGCCATGCTGTGGGCGCACCGGGTACTGGGCCTGGGGTTTTCCGCGCTGCTGCTGGTTGCGTTTTTCATGGGCAGCCTGGCGTTGTATGACCGCGAGTTGGACTGCTGGATGCTGCCGGCGCTGCGGGTGGCACCTGCGCCGCTGTCGCTGGACGAGCAGGTGCTGCCACGGGTGGCTGCCCTGAGCGAGGGCAAGGCGCTGCTGCAGTGGTACGTCGAATTGCCCGACGCGCGCCGCCCGCTGCTGCGCTTCCAGGCCTGGAGCGTCGAGCGGGAAGGCTTCAGCCGCTTCCTGCTGCCTGGCAGCGACGGCGTTCTGGCCGCCCCCGGTAGCCGTGGCGGCGACTTTTTCTACCGTCTTCATTACACCTTGAACATCCATGCCTGGAACCTCGGTGCCCGGCTGTTGGGCTTGGCCGCGATGGTCGGGCTGATCGCCCTGATCGCTGGCGTGTGCATCCATGCGCGGCTGTTCCAGGACTTGTTCACCTTGCGTGTCGACAAGACCCCTCGCCGGTTGCTCGACCTGCACAACCTGTCCGGTGTGTTCGCGTTGCCGTTTCATGCGCTGATCCTGCTAAGCGGCCTGCTGATCCTGTTCCCGCTGTGCCTGCCGGCGGCCATCGATGCGCTGTATCCAGGCCAGGCCGGGCAGTTCGCTGTGCAGGCCAACTCCGCCTACAGCCGCCCGGCGGCGGGCACCCCAGGGGCAATGGCCTCGCTTGACGGCATGCTGGCCCAGGCCCGTCAGTATTGGGGCAGCGGTGTGCCAGCGTTCCTCAGGGTATGGCATCCCGGTGACGCCAATGCCTATGTCGAGGTCAGCCGCAGTCTGGCTGACCGCCTGAGCCTGGATGGCCAGACCCTGTACTTCGACGGCGCCAACGCACGGCTACTGCATGAATCGCGGCTGCCGCCAGCGGCCGCAACCCTGGATGTGCTGGCCGGGCTGCACGTAGCACACTTCCATCAGCCCGTCTTGCGCGCCCTGTACTTCTTTGCAGGCCTTAGCGGTTGCGTGATGCTCGCCAGCGGCCTGCTTTACTGGCTGGCCAAGCGCCGCCTGCAGCAGCCTGCCCGGGAGCAGGGCGGGATGTCGGTGACGCTGTTGTGCAGTGTGCTGATAACTGGTATGCCCCTGGCCACCTTGGCCATGCTGGTGGCCAACCGCTGGCTGCCGTCGGCCTTGAGCGGACGTGCCGAGTGGGAGGTGCGGGTGTTCTTTGCTGCCTGGCTGCTGGCCGGGCTGCACGCGCTGTGGGTGATTAGCCGTTGTACGCAGGCCCGTGCGCCGTGGGCGGCGCAGTGCATGGCGATCAGCGTGCTGGCGCTGCTGGCCGTGCTGTCGAACGCCTGGAGTACGGGCGATCATCTGTGGAGAGCGCTTAGCCAGGGCTTGTGGGCGGTGGCCGGTGTCGATCTGGCACTGCTGGCCTGCACCCTGGTTGCCGGCGGAGTGGGCTGGCGCCTGCGCAGGCGCGCCGCAGCTGTGCGCAAGGTGGAGGTCAAGGATGCCTGAGTGGTTGGCGAGCGGGGTGGGGCTGAGCCTGCAGGTGCTGGGCCTGGCGTTGCTGGCCCTGAGTCAGGCCGGCCATTGGCGGCAGGTGATGCAGCCGCATGCGTTCCCCGGTACACGGGCGCTTCGCCTGTCAGCGCTGATGGCATCGGGCCTGGCATGGCTGGTGGGACAGGCCGGCCTGGGGCTGGCGATGGGGACGTTGTTCTGGGTGCTGGCCCTGGCTCCTTGTGGCTTGGGCGTGAGCCTGTTGCTGTGCTGGCGCATATCTTGGTTGCAGCGGCTGGGGCGGTGTTTTTGAAGCTGAGCCTGCCCGTAGACCTTGATATGGCCAGATCCACAAGCAGAACCGATGGCGTTTAGCTGTTCAATGACTGAGTGCGGCTTGAAAACAGTGCCCATGCATGGCCACCGATAGTTACTTGAGCAAGGCAGAAGGTGAGCAAGGATCCGGAAACAGGACAGTTCTTGCGCAATAGGTACACGATCCTGCTCCATTGGCGGTGAGGAGGTTTACTCTCACCTCAAGCGAACCCAAAGTCACCGCACCTCTTACATCAACAACAAGAAGTGGGGATGCGGTTTATGAACGGAAAACTCGCCGTACAGCTCGTTGAAAGTCTGGCACACCAGCGCGTTACGTTGCCTTACCCAAAATTCGAAAATCTTGAGCATAGGCCTTGGAGGCCTTGGGTCATGGAGGGTGTCGAGTACAAGCTGCTCAGCGTCAACAATCGTAGTGGGGGCTTCACCTGCCTGTTGCGTGTGGCACCGGGCACAGTGGCACCTGTCCACCATCACCTGGGCGCGATCGAGCTCATCGTCCTCTCAGGCGACATCTACTACGACAAGTCGAATGTCGGCACCACCGGCGACTACATGTTCGAGCCAGCAGGTGACATCCATCAGCCCAAAACCGAAGTCGGTTGTGTGCTCCTCTGCGTGTTTGAAGGCCCAATTGCTGGTCTTGGGGAAGACGGTTCAGTTGCCGGTATCGTGGACGGGCGCAGTATGCTGTCGCTCGCTGAAGCCCATGGCGTAGCTGAATACGTTCACTGCTGAGGGGACAAGCATGCACAGATATGCTGACAAAGTAGTCTTGGTGACAGGGGCCGCTGGTGGCCTGGGTAAAGCCATCACGTTGCGACTGGCGAGCGAAGGTGCCCTGGTGGTGGCGACGGACCTCGATGATGAAAGGCTTGCGGCGGCGTTTCCGGCAACAGCCGATAGCAATTTGAAGATTCATTGCCTCCCGCTTGATGTCGGGGATCGCCTGGCGTTTGCACAGTTGGTAGCAGAGGTGGCTGAACAGTTCGGCCGACTTGATGTGGCTGTGAATAACGCCGGTGTGGGCGGGGAAATGGCGCCGCTGGCCACCTGTTCCCTGCAGAGCTGGGAGCAGGTACAGCGATTGAACGTCGACAGCGTGTTTTATGGCATGCAGGCGCAAATCACTCAGATGCTGCGCCAAGGCGGCGGGTCGATCATCAATATCGCGTCGATCATGGGCGCGGTCGCGATGCCCGGTATCGCACCTTATGTCGCGAGCAAGCACGCCGTCGTCGGGCTGACCAAGGGCGCAGCTCTGGACTACGGTAGCCAAGGCATCCGGGTCAATGCCATTGGTCCGTCGTTCGTGCGGACCGGCTTCACCGCTGCTGCCATTCCCGATGATGACAGTTGGAGTCACCTCGCCAGTCGTCACGCCCTGGCTGGTACCGCATCTCCAGAGGATATTGCTGCCAATGTTGCATTCCTGGGCAGCGACGATGCGCGATTTATTACCGGGTCACTGCACCTGGTCGACGGCGGCTACACCATCGCCTGAACGCTACTTTCCTCACCCCGCCGTCTGTATCGTTTGCTAAACGGACAGCGGCTGCCTGAAAAACCGTTCTGGAGAGCCATTCCCTATGGACAGTACGACCCAAAACCCACCGCCTGATGCGACTGCGTCGTTGCGCGGCCCGACCTACTGGATGAATAGCCCCGGCAATACTCCCAAGGAGGGTAGGCGCGAGTTCCACGCGCCCGCTGACATCCCTTGGACCGACTGGCTGATGCCGGGTACCCGCTTCAAGTTGCTCTACTGCAATTTGGCGACTGGCAGCTTCACCCTGCTGCTTCAGGTCGACCCGAATGTCATGGCGACCTCACACTGGCACATCGGCAACTTGCAGGTTTACATCCTGGAGGGTGGCTTCTACTACGGCGACGGCCATGTAGTTATCAATGGTGAGCGCCTGCCGGATTTTGGCCTACCCAATACCTTCACCGTGGAAACCGCGGGGACGGTGCACCAACCCTTCACCACAGATACCGGCTGCCTGATGTTAGCAATGTTCGACGGACCGATCGGGGGCTACATGCCGGACGGGCAACTTGCAGTAGTCGCTGACGCTCGCCTGCATTACTACCTGGCACGAGACAACAATGCCGCTAGGGATGTGCAACTAATCGATTACGCCCACGGCTCGACTGACCTACAACTGCCTGCGGGCGAACGAGGAGTGCAGCATGGATAAAAATCTGAATCCTGGCCAAGACGTTGCCATTGTCACCGGTGCGGCCCAGGGTATCGGCGCCGCCACCGTTCGCAAGCTGGCCTCTCGGGGAATCTTGGTGGTGGCCGTGGATGTTGATGCGGATAAAGTGCACGCCCTGGCGGAGGAGATCGGGGATGGGTGCGTGGCTGTGCATGCCGATGTTGCAAACCCTGAGGGTGTCGAGAGTTACGTTCAAGCGGCCTTGAACGCCTTTGGGCGCATTGACTATTTGCACAACAATGCCGGGATCGAGGGCCGTGCAGAACTGTTGAATGAGAGTGACCCGGAAGTCTTCCGACGGGTCATGGAGATCAACGTCAACAGCGTCTACCTCGGAACCCGAGCAGTGCTTCCCCACATGTACCGGCAAGGACGAGGGGCCATCGTCAATACCGCCAGCGAAGCTGGCATCCGTGGTGTTGCTCGATTGGGCCCGTATGTGGCCAGCAAGCACGCGGTGGTGGGACTAACCAAGACTAGCGCTATTGAGGCTGCGCCTCATGGTATTCGAGTCAATGCTATTGCGCCTGGCCAGATCGCTACCCGCATGATCGAGAGCCTGCAGGTACAGTGGAGCGGATCGACAGACAGGGAGGCGATTCGAAGCCAGCTGTTGTCGCGCATTCCGCTAGGGCGTTTCGGTACACCTGAAGAGATCGCTAATGTCGTCGCCTGGCTGCTCTCGGACGAAGCGTCTTTCGTCAACGGTGCGATTTACAGCATCGACGGTGGCACCAGCACCTGATCGATGGTGATCATCAGCTGTTCCGCTGCCACTGACGCTATGTTAGCGTCGGTGGTGACCGGGCAGGCTAACACTCTTTCAAGGTTCTCCCAGCCGTTTAATCAATTCAAATATAGCGCTGCCCAGCACGATCAAGGATGTGAAGTATTGCTGGCGAGGTTGAACGACGATGAACGCAAACCGCCTTCGCCCTTGTCCTGAGCTGATCTCGCAAGCCAACCGTGAGCAGCCGCTGAACCTGTTCCACAACGAGCGACAAGATATTCTTGCTGCGCGCTGGCGTCACAAGGACTGCTGGCTTCCCGTCCATAACGCCGCACAGCAGATCTTGTGTTTTCACGAAAGTGGTTCAACGCAAGTAAATAAATTTGAACGAGGGCAGCGGGTTGCGGGACACTCAGATCCGAAGACGCTGACCTTCATTCCCTGCGACGGCACCGAGTGGGAAATTACCGGTGAATGCCGGGTCGTTCATATCTATCTCGACCGCAATGTCATGACTGAACTAGTCAAACAATCGGCCTCTCGCGATGTGAGCGTTGAGCCATTCTTCTCGGTTCGCGACGCTTGGCTAGAAAGCTACTTCAACATGCTCTTGGCCGAATGTGAATTGTATGGGAAGCAGATCGATTCCTTGTTGCTGGGGCAGTCCCAAGCGGCGCTGGCTAACCACCTTTTTAAGTTTTATGGCTGCGAGGAAGCGGATAGGAAGACTTTTGAGCGAGATGAGCGACAAACGATTTCTCCTGCTCGCCTGCGCGCAGTGCTTGACTATATCGAAGCCAACTATGTCCAAGAAATAGGTCTCAAAGAGTTGGCGAAGGAAGCTTGTCTATCGGAGTTTCACTTTGCCCGATGCTTCAAAAATGCGCTAGGCACTTCTCCCTATCGCTTCGTCATCCAGCGCAGGCTGCTGGCCGCTGCGGCGTTGCTCACCAATAGTCGCCTGCCAATTCAGGTGATTGCCCAGACAGTGGGTTTTCCAAACTCGCGGCATTTTTCCACGTCCTTCAAGAGTTGGTCGGGCAAAAATCCGAAAGACTACCGCCGTCAGTGAGGTGCTGTACCCCATCCTCTAGAGCTTGAAAACACAGCAAGATTGTCGAACCTGTTGAGCAATTTATCGGGCCTTCGACCAGTCCCCGTGGGATAACCTGTTAGCACAGCCGAACGCACTCACCCCGATAAAACTCCCTCTTATCGGCGCTCCACCGAGTGCGTGATTGGCTTGAAATAGCCCCTAGGGCCGCCAACAAAAATAATAAGGCAGACTCTGATGCATCCATTGAAGATTGCTGTTGCACCCACTTTGTTAATGGTTTCTTGCGCCGCACATGCGCTGGATAGTTCGCCCGGTGACTACGCGTGGCTTGGCGATAACACGAATGTTACCGTGCTCTATGGACAGTATCAGCATTCCCGAACCTTCTCGGCCGATGGCGCCGGAGAAGTGCGCAATTCAGAGTTTGAGTCAGCGTTGGGAATTTTCAGGAGCGTTTACTACAAGTCAATCGGTGGCATGAGAGTATCTTTCCAGTTCTTCGTCCCATTTGGTGGTTTTCCCACCGCCAAGGTGGGCGGGATACACCAGGCCACTGCGGAGGGCTTAGGGGACCTGACTCTTGGCTCGACCTTTTACCCCCTTGCATCTGCCGAGCTGACCGGCACGACACTCGGGCTTTCACTGTTCATAACTACACCGACCGGCAACCACGATTCCAGTAAGGTTAGCTTGGGTGATGGTGGCTGGGCCATCACACCACAGATTGGCTTGATACAGGGACTGGGCGGTAATTTCTACCTGAACGCGATCGTCGATGTGGTATGGCGTGAAAGCGCGAACGAAGGCGTTATGAAGGATTCGAGCGAGCCTGCTGCCCAGATTCAAACGTACCTTACCTACAAACCCTCGCCAGGCACGTCTTTCAGTGTGGGGTACTCCGGGCGGTTTGGTGGCGAACGCTCGCTAGGGAATATCTATACCGGCACCAAGACTCGCAATGATCAGCTGCGACTTTTTGCCGACACATTCATAACCCCCACACTCCAGGCACAGGGGATGATTGGGCGCGACATCTATACCGAGGGTGGTTTCAAGACTGACGCCATCATTCAGGTTCGATTGGCGAAACTGTTCTAGACCAGCACGGAATGCTGCGGCCCATGCTGCTCAGCACCTTGGTTCGTCACTACGATGAGCTGGTGGATCACGTGCGTCGCCGCTTCGGTGACCGCATCTTTGCCCGTGAGGTGGTGCACGATGTGTGTGCAACTGCTGGAAAAGCGCGAGAAGGAGCAGGTGCGCACGCCCCTGGCGCTGTTGCGTAAAATCTCCCACGACCAGGCGGTAAGCTGTTACCGCAGCGAGCGGCGGCGCCGGGCTTGGGTCGGTGAAATGCCCGAGCTGCTGGATGCCGTATGCCCAGCGCCGGCACCCGCCCAGCAGTACGAGGCGGCACGGGAGTTCGAATTGCTCGCCGACGCCATCAGCCGCTTGCCCGAGCGTTGCCAGATGGTATTCGTCATGCACAAGATCCACGAAATGCCCCAGGCCGAAGTTTCCGCACGCATGGGGATTTCCCTGAAAACCGTGGAGAAGCACCTGCGGCTTGGCTTGGCGGCCTGCCGCGTGCATCTGGACCGTCAACAGGTAGGCCAATGAGCAGTCAACCCCACCCCAGCCGCCAACGTCCGCCGAAGAGCAAGCCCTGGCGCGCCACCGCGAGGCGCTGCGCGAGCGTTTCCCGATGCCCGAGCCCAAGCCGCGCAAACCGCGCAAGGCGTTGCTGGCCAGCGGGCTGGTGGTGCTGCTTGGCGCAGGCCTGGCCTGGCTCGACCCCAGCTATCACAGCGAGCATTACGCCAGTGCCGTGGGCGAGCGACGGCTGCTGGCGCTGGCCGATGGCAGCCAGGTCGAGATGGACAGTGGCACCCGGCTAAGCGTGAGCTGGCACTTGCGTTCGCGCCGCGTCGAGTTGCAACAGGGGCAGGCACTGTTCGACGTCAGCAAGGCCGTGTTCCGGCCATTCCAGGTGCACTCCGGAGTTGCGAAGATAAGCGTGCTCGGCACCCGCTTCAATGTGCTGCGTGGTGCTGACATGCTAGAGGTGGCGTTGCTGCGCGGCAAAGTGGCGGTGCAAGCCACGGCCAACCCGGCGCAACAGCTGCACCTGGCGCCTGGGCAGCAGGTGAGGGTAGAGCAGGGCCGGCTGCAACCGCTGGCAGCCGCCGACCTGGAACGGATCACGGCCTGGCAACGCCAGCGCCTGGTGTTCGCCCGCACGCCGCTGTCGCAAGCCCTGGCGCAGATCCAGCGCTACCGCGTTGCTGTGATCGAGCTGGAAGGCCAAGGCCTGGCTGACCTTTCGATCACCGGCACGTTCGACACTCGCAATGTCGAAACCCTGCTCGATCTGCTGCCGCGTATCCTGCCGGTGAGCCTGAGCCGCGGCCCCGATGGCAGCGTGCACATCGGGCTGCGGGTGCCAGGTAGCTGATGCCGAACAGCCGGGCATTGCAGCAGGCAAAAAAATACACGGGCAGGTAGTGTTGCGTCGAGTTCGAAGCGGCATGGATGACAGACACTGACGCCAAGGACCTGCTCGCCATGAAGTACCCTGCCCGTAACGACCGCCCGTACCTGCCCCTTTCCCTGCTTGCCGCGAGCCTTCTGCGTGATGGCGCCGCAGGCCTTGAGCCACAAGGCAGCGCCCGTTCCCGCCGAGCCGCTGGCCGTGGATGCCACCGTCATCAGCGGCGATGTGCTGGGCAGCGGCACGGACGAGGATGTGCGCACCTACGCCGGCAACCGCAGCGTGGTCGCCAGCCAGGCATTGCACAAGGCCAGCGTGCGTGGTGTCGACGAGGCGCTGCAGCGAGTGCCGGGGGTGAAGATTTTCGATGAGACCGGCACCGGGGCCTTGCCGCAGATTGCCGTGCGTGGCCTGTACGAAAGCCGCAGTGGCCGCTTGCAGGCGTTGTCCGATGGCATCCCGTTGGCGCCGGCACCTTATGGCCAGACCGGCCTATCGTTGTTCCCGGTGACCATGGCGGCGGTCGACCGCATCGATGTGGTGAAGGGCGGCGCCGCCGTGCAGTACGGCCCGAACAACGTGGGCGGGGTGGTCAACTTCATCAGTAAGCCCATCCCCCGCACTTGGCAAACCACCTTGCAGGAGCGTGCCACGTTCTACCCAGGTGGCCGCCAGCTGTGGGACACCTACCTGGGCACCGGCGGCTTTCTCACCGACAACTTCGGCCTGCAACTGGACCTCAATACCCTTGGCGGCCAAGCCGGGCGCGAGCATTCGGACAGCGATATCCAGAACTACCGCCTGCGCGGCCAGTGGAACATCGACGACGACCGCGACCTGAGCTTCGGCTTCCAGCACTACAAGGCCGAGATGGACCTTGCCGGCGCGCTGAGCGTTGCCGACTACAAGCACGACCCGCGCCAGTCGACCCGCCCCCTGGACCGCTTCGAGGGTGATACCGACCGCGTGTGGGACACCTATACCCAGCAGTTCGGGTCCATTGGCCCGTTCGATTCGGTGCAGTTCAGCTGGACCAACTTTGCCCACTACAGCTACCGCAACTTCGTCGTCGGCATGCCGTTCACCCCCGACGGCGCGGCGGTCACCCAGCAGGATGGCCCGCGGGACTTCAAGGTTTGGGGCACCGAGCCGCGCCTGAGCCTGGGCATCGACGGCGACCAGGTCAGCCAGACCTGGCTGCTGGGGGCGCGCTACGTGAAGGAAGACATCGACTACAAGGTCAATCGGCGAAGCCTGGCCACTGGCGCGAGCACGCCGTTTCGTGACTGGCAGTTTGACGACGAGGCCAAGGCGTTCTACATCAGCAACGCCATCGGCCTGCTTGACCAGCGCCTCACCATCACGCCGGGTGTGCGCTACGAGAACGCCCGCATGCAGTACGACGATGGTATCAGCGGGGCCGGCAACGAGAACCGCTCGATGGAGTGGCTGCCCGGTATCACCGTGGGCTTGCAGGCCAGTGATGAGTGGTTCGTCTACGCCAACGCGCAGAAGTCGCTGCGCCCACCGCAGGTGACGCAGATCGTAAAGGAAGGCCAAGTGGGTGCGGAGCTGGCGTGGAACTACGAAACCGGAGTGCGCTTTGCACCATGGGAGGGCCTGCGCATCGACGCTGGGGTGTACCGCATTGACTTCGATGACCAGATTGCCTACGACGCAACCAGCGACCGCTTCGTCAACCTTGGCAGTACCCGCCACCAGGGTATCGAGGCCGAGGTGTTCTGGACCCCATCGGCCATGCCCGACCTCGACCTGCACGCCAGCTACGCCTACCTCGACGCCAAGCAACGCAACGGCGAGTTCAAGGGTAACGAAGTACCCTATGCATCGCGCAACCAGTACAGTGTCGATGGCCGCTACCGCTTCGCGGAACACTGGACCTACAGCCTCGACGGCCTCTATGTGAGCAGCGCCTACACCGATGCCGCCAACTCGGGTCTCGAAAATGCCAGTGCCTCGGTGGGCAAGCTGCCGGCGTACTGGTTGTGGAATACCACCATCGAACGCCGCTTCAACGTGCATGATGGTGTGCTGACCGCTTCGGCAGGCATCAGCAACCTGTTCAACCGCGACTACTACTTCCGTGGTGTCGACACCAGTCCATGGGGCCGCCAGCCAGCGCCGCAGCGCTCAATGACACTTGGGCTCAACTACCAGTATTAAGTTTAGTTCTGGATTGTATTGTGGAATGAGCGCGCTGTGGGGTTGCAGCGGAGTTTATTAGCTGGCGACTGCGCATCGCCAGTTTACTTTAAGTGAAAGCCTCACTTTGAATGTCCATCGATCGTGCTCGAGGTTGGCGCGTCATTTTCACCAATAGACAATGCGCTGCGTTTGGGGCTCTCTATTTGATTGTCTAGTGTTGCGATCTTGTCGGCCATTCTTAGAATGGTGCGAGCCATTCCACGCGCCAGGTTTAGTAGCATCAGACCAAAGGTTTCAGGCTCCTGCTCATGTAGCATATAGAATTGCTCGATGCTGATCTCAAGGATGATGGCATTTTCTTTTGCAACGGCTGTCGCTGTACGGTTGCTCAAGCTGATCATATGCACGAATCCTAAATCATCACCAGGTCCATGATGGCGTGAAACCACCATTGAGCCATCTTTCCTTGGAATATAGTTGTCAACGCTGCCCCGGATAACGATGTAAAAAACTCCTGTGCGATCTCCGAGGGAGTATAACGTTTCGCCACTATTGAGCTGTAGTATGCGACCCGATTTGAGTATATGGATTAAAGCAGTATTCTGAATGGCGCCGAAAGTCGACAGCTCATTAAAGTATGCAGGGCCTAATTTTCGCCATAGTATGAGGGGGTCGATTTTTTTCATTTTAGGATTTCTCTGCATGTTCCTCGAAGTGTCACCTAGAGTATAGTGCTGGGTTGCAAGTTTGACGTGGGCGATGGAAGATTTGCGATGTTCGGAGAAATCGTGCCACCGTCGCGCTGAAACAGGCATCCGGGATGGGTTGGAAGCTGTCTACAGGAGCGCAGGGAAAGTGAATCGTAATGGCTGGCTTTATCATAAAAGCATAAATGACTAATGAGTCTATTGCTTATTCGTATAACAAGGTTTGGCGTCTGCCCAACTCACTGTACGAAAGTCAGGTCGGCAGCAAGTGATGGGGTAGCAGTTGTGAGGCTCTCGGCATCACTTTATCCCCAGTCGGGTGAGCACTATCGGTTCACCCGGACGACCGCCAGACGTTCATCGACGCGGTGATTCCGGAGATGCTGGCTGCCCGGAGACTGCTGCATCTACTATGCATTTGCCCAAGACCTTAGCAATCCAGATAACTTCCATCTGCCCGAAGGTTGGGCGAATGAAGAGGCTTATCAACGCCATGAGCATTCCGAATCCTTCCTCAAAGCGTTGGCCACTGTTGTGAAAAACGTCCGTATCTGGACGGGGAGGGCATTCGTTACGATGTGACCAAACAGTACATTGACGATCCTTGAGGGAAGGTATCCGAATAGTTCAGGCAAGGGTTGCGAGAGGGCCGAAGTCATGGGCTGCAGCCTCGAGTGTTGGAAATGGTGTGAAGCTGTAAGTCCGGACCTAGGCTGCGCAGGGGTTGTCCTCGCCTGGCGCAAGACGCTACGGGCAGTCATGGCGAAGTTTGTAAGCCTGGTGTGCTCAAAAAAGGGGCCTAAATTACAGGCCCCAAAATGTGCGACATAACAAGACAGTGATAATAAGGTAGGTGGTTTTTTCTAGCCGAGTGATTATTTGCCTTTCGAAAGCTTATCGATATATTCTTTGCCAAGCTCGTCAACTTCGCCAGTAGCAAGCTTGTTCTGCACAAAGATATCTAGAACCTGCATGTCAGAAAGCGTTGCATTACGCCGTACAGCAAAAGCGATGCCCTGTTTGGCAATCGGAGGATTCGGCAGCAGTACTGACCAGCGCTCTTTGTTCGTCGCGGCCAAGATCGCGTTCGTGTCAGCATCCTCAATCAGGGCGTCAGCTCGACGAGAGGAAATTGCCAAACGCGCTGCATCTACATCCGGGAGGCGCATGATCTGGGCTTGCTTGAGTTTGGGCGATGCAGCAGCATCGATTGCAGTGCCTGAGACGACTGCTACAGTCACGTCTGCTTTGTCCATGTCCTGAAGCGATTGTGGGGCGTTGGCGAATTTCGGGTTTGCTCGGTCATAGACAGCCGAAATTTGGAAGCTCCAGACTGGATCGCTGTAGGTCACTGCCAAGGCGCGCTTGGGGGTGCGGTTGAGCGCCATTGACATGTCCCATCTACCGGATTGCAGGCCTGCGACCATGTTGTCCCAGTTCGTATCTACGATCTCGACTTTTACCCCAAGCTCCGCACCGAACTGGCGGCACAGGTCCACAAAAATTCCTGAATATTCAGATGTCTTGGGGTCACGCAGGATGTACGGTGGGGCTGATGCAGCACCGCATTTTAGAACGCCTTTCTTCTGAACTTCCTGCCAGTAACCGGAGCCCTCGTCGGAGTGCGCGGAGGAGAACATCAGCGCACCGACCAAGGCGACGGCGACTTTCAGAGCTGGAGCAAATTTCATCACGTATCCTCTCAGTAGCTTTTTTGTTATGAACGGAGGCAGTAATACATCTAAGCGTAATTATTATTGAATTAGCGTGATCTACACCTTAGCGTTGAGGATCGCTTTGGAGCATTCCGCCAGTAGCCCAGTTTTCCTTGCTCACTTCACTCAGGACAACCTGAACGTCTGAGACATCGCATTTAGCAATTCGAGCAAGCTCCCGAGATAGTACCTCGGCTATTTCTCGCTTCTGTCCGCGATCTCTACCTTCAAGCATTTCTACCCGGATGAAAGGCATCGTTTACCCCTTGCTATCTATCTGAATCGTTGCTTTCGGGGGGCTCAGAGCCTCCGATAGCCCTAGGTGGCGATCTGGAGCACGCAAGCCGAGATTTTCTCAACATTGTGCGGGTGACCGCCTCCTGGTGTCATGGTATGACTTGATCATATCACTGTCTAGAAAAAACTGATTCTATTTGAGGTGTCTCAAATGAGATCGTATCTCAAGCGTTTACACCTCATAACCCACTGTTTAATCAGATAAAAAAGCTCTATTCAGCGTAACTCACGCGTGTCTATGTGCTTATAAAAAGCAGTCCATAGGACTTTTTATGAGAAAATGCTATACAGGCGTCCCGTGTTTCGCAAACCGAGATAGGATCAGTGCGATCCTTTTAGGTTGAAAAACCTGCTCAATGTGCGTACTCTGCGCTACGTGATCTGCACACCGTGCGAAAAGAGTTGACATGTCGACAACTTGTTCGCATCTTAGGAGCTAAACGAGCAACAGACCCGTACGATCTCCTTTCACTGCCTTCATCCGCCTACACAAGAACGTACAATGAGGATTCACAGGTGAAGAGTCTCAAGCTGTCAGCGGTCGCCCTAGGGGTGGCCATGACCTGTGGTATGGAGCTGCCCCCGGCATACGGCCAGGATGAAAGCGGCTACTGGGAAAAAATCCAAGAAAGAGGAGTGCTCAGGTGTGGCGCAGCTTCGGCACCTCCGTACATCCTCAGAGATCCGAAGACAGCCGCGTACTCTGGAATTTTCGTTGACCTGTGCCGGCAATTTGGAGAGCAGCTAGGTGTACGCGTTGAGATCGTGGACACGACCTGGGACAACATGGTTGCTGGGCTGCAGGCTGGACGCTGGGATGTTTCTATGGCGCTCAACCGCACGCCTCGTCGCGCGCTAGCGGTAAATTACAGCGATACCGTATGGGATTTCAGAATCTCGGGTTTGTATGATCATTCCAATCCGAAATTCAAGGCGCAGCCAGTTTCGGTGTCTGACATCGATAAGCCTGGTGTCACTGTCGCGATGGTGGCTGGCACAGCTATCGATGCGGCCGTAAGCAAGAAAATACACAACGCCCAAATTCTCCGCCTGCCTGATATAGATAGCTCAAGGCTGTCGCTGGTGTCGAGGCGTGCCGATATTTTATTCGAAGATGCCGACTCAAATGCCATTTTCGCGGCAACAAATCCACACAAATGGCAGGCAGTTCTACCTAACCCATCAATTGCTAAGCAAGGAATTGCTTTCGCCGTCCGCCTGGAAGCGGAGCCGGCTGATCTGCAAGTGCTGAATATCATGATTCAGAACGAAATCGCTTCTGGTCAAGTCGCGGCCCTGGGTAAACATTATATCGAACGGCTCGGAACTGAGATGCGGCGTTAATGCACAAGCGCCGGTTGTCATCTGATTAAGCTTAGCGAGAAGAGGTTGGGTGTGCCATGAACGATAATAATTTCATTACAATCAAAAATCTCAAGAAAACCTTCTGCAGTGGAAGTGTAAAAGTACTGGATGGTATGGATCTTACAATGGGGCGGTCAGATCGCCTCGTTGTGTTGGGCCCGAGCGGTAGTGGTAAAAGTACGCTGCTTCGCTGTGTAATGGGGCTTGAAGAAATCGATGCGGGCTCCATCGCCATCGATGGTAAAGAGTATGTGTCTCGTGGAAGCAAGGGCACGCGGATTGACCAGGCAACGCAGAAACAAGTGGGCATGGTATTCCAAAGTTACACTCTGTTTCCGCACTTGACGATTCTCGGAAATTTGACACTGGCAGCCACCAAGTCGCGAGGGATGCCTAAAAAGGAGGCCGAAACTCGAGGGCTCGCGCTTTTGCGCCGATTCGGTCTGGAAGCCAAAGCAAAATCGTACCCTCAGGAGCTGTCCGGAGGGCAGAAGCAACGGGTTGCTATTGCTCGCGCTCTAATGCTTGATCCCAAGCTGATGTTGTTTGATGAAGTGACCTCGGCCCTTGACCCGGAACTGGTAAATGAGGTCGCCTCGATGATCTCCGAATTGGCCCAGTCTGGCATGCCCATGATGATGGTGACACACGATATGTGGTTCGCTAGGCGGATCGCCAGTCGGATTATTTTCTGCGCAGATGGTAAGATAATTGAGGACAGCCACCCAGAGGTTTTCTTCACGAACCCTAAGACCCAGCGGGCCAGGGATTTTCTTCAAAATGTTCTGCATGAAATGCCGCCACAGGTAGAGTACTCATGAATAACATTGACTTTTTCTTTGTCCTGGGTGCATGGCCTAAGCTGCTGGAAGGTCTTGTTATCACGATTAAGCTCACTCTCTGGGCGAACGTGATCGGGCTAGTCGGAGGCTTCATTCTGTCCTTATTGAGGACATCTCACCTGCAAGTGGCTGTAGTGGCTGCGAAGCTCTACATCGAAGTTTTTCGATGTACTCCTGCAATGGTGCAGATTGTTTGGTTCTTCTTCTGCGTGCCGATGCTATTTAACGTGTTTTGGCCCCCAGTCTTGACTGGTGCAATAATTTTGGGTCTCAACTTGATGGCATTCAATGCGGAAGCATTCCGGGCATCAATTCAAGGTATTCCCCTCGCTCAGCGAGACGCAGGAGTTGCGCTCGGGCTGTCCAGGTGGGTGTGGGTCACAAGTATTGTATTGCCTCAGGCGTTGCGGTCTGCGACGCCGGTCTTAATTACCAATGCTATTGGAACATTCCAACAAAGTTCGTTGGTCGCGCTGGTAGGTGTGCAGGATCTTATGTACCAGGGGAAAATGCTTTCGGTCGAGTCTTATAGGCCTATCGAGACGTTTACGTTCCTAGTTTTGTTCTATCTTGCAGTTTCGATTCCACTTGGGCGTTTTGCTGCCTACTTGGAGTTCCGGACCGCGAAAGCATTAAGGCAGTGAGGTGATCATGGACAACTTTGATTTTTCCGTGGTTCTAGAGTACCGCGATGCGTTGTTGGCTGGCCTCTGGGTTAGCATCCAGATCACCATTCTGGCTGGAATCCTAGGAACCATTGGTGGTTTTCTGATTAGCTTGGGTCGTAGCTCGAACCTGGCTCCTTTGCGTTGGGCATGTATCGGATTCGTGGAGATCATTCGAGGAACGCCGGTGCTTATCCTGCTGTTCTGGGTGTTTTTCTGCTTGCCTATCATCCTCGGCATGGAGGTTGGAACCTTCACATCATCATTGATTGCATTGACTGCTTACATGGCCGCGAGCACAAGTGAAGCATTTCGCTCAGCACTCAAGTCTATACCCAATGAGCACTATGATGCATGTGTTGCATTGGGGCTGTCACGACTGACTAGGTCTGTCTACGTGGTCGCGCCCCAGGCCTTCATTCGCGCGATTCCAAACTTGCTTTCCAGTAACTTGAGTTTGTTCAAAGAGGGAGCTTTGGTATCGGCTGTGGGTATGGCAGATCTGATGTTCGCTGCGCAAAACATATCTAATGTTACGGCTCGGCCGATTGAAATTCTTACCATCGCTGCGCTTATTTATTTGATCTTGGGCTCAGCATTAGCTCAGTTCGTAACTTTTATTGAGCGACGTATAAATTTGAAAATTGCTGCTTAAAGATGCTCGGCGCGGGCAATCTTAACTGACCGATATAGGCTGAGGCTGCCTTCCTTCAGTTTCTAGGGAGCCTCCGATTTCAAGAGCTATGGCCATGACTGACAAGACTCTACGCAGTGCAAATTGGTTTCAACGAATTGACAATACCGGTTTTGAGCATCGTACCCACCTGAAAGCCAGGGGAGCGCTGCCTGAGATGTTTGAAGGTCGACCAGTCATCGGTATCGCCAACTCCGCTTCAGATTTGGTGCCCTGCAATGCACACTTGACCGAGCTGGCTGAATGGGTGTCGAGAGGGATTTTGGAGGCGGGCGGGTACCCCTTAGTCTTCCCCACGATGTCAATTGGCGACTCTATCATGCGTCCTACTGGGATGATGTTCCGAAACATGATGAGTATGGAACTCGAGACAACGCTGCGCGCTAATCCGCTGGATGGTGTCGTGTTGCTGACTGGGTGTGATAACACTGCCCCGGCCTACCTGATGGGCGCAGCAAGTGTGGATCTCCCAACCATTCTTGTGCACGGTGGCGCGATGATCAGCGGCCGTGTCGGCAGCCAAAAGGTTGGGTCAGGTACTGACATCTTCCGGATGCATGCCGAGTACAAGGCTGGCACGCTGTCGAAAGAGGGTTTCCTTGACGCCGAGTATGGTATGTCCCGTAGTAACGGGCACTGCAACACCATGGGGACCGCATCGACCATGGGATGCCTGGCTGAGGCACTGGGCTTGACTCTTCCAGGATCTGCAGCAATACCCGCAGTGGATGGCCGGCGCAAGGGGGATGCCCAACTGTCTGGCCGCAGGATCGTGGAGATGGTGAGAGAAGACCTTACTTTCAAGAAAGTAGTTGATAAGCGGTCATTTGAGAATGCTATCCGCATCAATGCGGCGCTGGGCGGTAGCACCAACGCTATCATTCACCTGATTGCCCTCGCTGGGCGTGTTGGCATCGAGCTCACGCTTGAAGACTTCGAGCGCAACTGCAGCAAGATACCGCTGTTGGTCAACGTCTTGCCTAACGGCAAGTACCTTGCAGAAGAGTTCTACGGCGCGGGTGGTCTGCCGGCGTTGATGGGCGAGATGAGATCGCATCTGCACGTCGAGGCGATGTCGGTCACTGGTAGGACGATCGGCGAGATTACCGATAAAGCCCAGAGCTTGGACTTGGATGTAATTGCGAAATTCGACTCGCCGGTGAAAGAGCAGAATGCGCTGAAGGTGCTGAAAGGCAACTTGGCACCTAATGGTGCGGTCATTAAGCCATCCGCCGCGTCACCTCATTTGCTTCACCACACAGGGAAGGCGGTTGTCTTTGATAACGTTGAGGACTTGGATAAGCGCATCGATCTGCCCGAACTGGAAGTGGACGAGAACTCAGTGCTCGTGCTCCGCAACATCGGCCCTAAGGGTTATCCAGGGATGCCTGAGCTAGGCAACATTCGCTTGCCGGCGAAGCTGCTTGCAAAAGGCATCAAGGATATGGTGCGCATCTCTGACGGTCGTATGAGTGGTACAGCGTACGGCACGGTTGTGCTGCATGTGGCGCCGGAGGCATCAGCCGGTGGCCCGCTGTCTCTCGTGAAAACAGGCGATGAGATCACGTTGGACGTGGCGAACGGGATCCTCACCCTGAATGTGAGCGATGAAGAGCTCGCGACTCGTAAAGCTGATGCTGTGCTTCCGCTCATTTACCACGAGCGTGGTTATGAAAAGCTTTTCGTCGAGCATATTTTGCAGGCTGATAAAGGGCTCGACTTCGACTTCCTTGTAGGTGGGAGTGGGAGTGCTGCTCCTCAGCGGCGGCCATTCTAGTAATGAAGTGCCTGGCCCCTCCTGCTTGCGTCGAGGGGCTTTGGATATGTCTAAGCGTTCGCGCGTAAGGGGATGTAATGGACATACGCTCTGATAATTATCGGCGCGAACGTGAAACAGGAAGCGCTAGAGTTTACAAGGATCTCAAGTGCCGCATTTTACGTCTGGAATTAGAGCCTGGCCATCGACTCGATGAAAGTGCCCTAAGTATAGAGTATAGTTTGTCTCGATCTCCTATTAGGGAGGCATTGGGGCGGCTGTCCGGCGAAGGCCTTGTCATGATTTCGCCAAATAGAACAACGACCGTCGCTTCTATGGATTTAGCGCGGATGGCTGAGTACTTGGACGCCCTGGAACTTTTGCAGCGCACGGTAACCCGTATGGCTGCCATTAATCGCTCAAATGTCGACATGGAGCGTATTTATCAAGCTCAGTTGCATTGCAAACGCTCAATTCTGCTCATGCGGAAAAGCTGCAATCCTATCGGTTTTATCGAGGCCGACTCCGAGTTTCATCTGGCTATAGCTGCGGCTTGTAAGAATAACTATTTCGCTGAGCCATACGGAAAGCTTCTAATGGAAGGCCAGCGTATGCTGCATTTGCATCACGCTTGGGCGGCTCAGGAAGGTGACGAGCGCGATGATAGCCATGTAGCCGAGCATGACGACATCATCAAAGCCATAGAGCGGCGTGATGCAGATGGTGCGGAACTTCACGCACTGAGGCACGCGGAAGGGTTCAGAGTTCGACTCACAAGGTATCTGGATAGGAACCTGTCTCGATCAATTTCATTGTGTGGCGAGGTTGCGGCCAGCAGCCGCTGATGCTTCGTCTCCCGGAATATTATTTTGGAGGATGATATGAGTAAACGAGTTGCGATTATTACAGGCGCGTCGTCTGGGATCGGGGCAGCCACGGCAAGGAAGTTGTTTGAGAGCTTTGACGGCCTGGTCATCCATGCACGCAAGTCAGCCGCTGGTCTAGAGCGTGTCGCTGAGGAGGCTCGAGGTGCAGGTGTTGAAGTACTGACTGTTCTGGGTGACCTGACGGATTCGAATTTCGGTGATCAGTTGGTCAAGCAGGCTGTTGAAAGGTTTGGCAGGCTCGACTGTGTAGTAGCGAATGCGGGATTTCCAATCATCAAAACCTTCGAGGAAGGCACGCGTGCTGACCTGGAATATGCTTTCCAAGGAAATGCCATCAGTTTCTATAGCTTGGCTAAAGCCGCTGCTCCATTCATTCGCCAGTCGGAGAATGGGCGGGTGGTTGCAGTGGGCAGCTTTACCAGTCACGTTTTCCGCACCGATATTCGGAATTACCCGTTATCAGCAGCCTCAAAGGGTGCGTTGGAAGTGACTGTTAAAAGTCTAGCCTTGGAGCTGGCCAAGTCCGGTGTAACGGTAAACTGTGTGATCCCTGGATGCATCCAGAAGGACCACATGGAGGATAGTGTCTCTGACGAAGAACTTACGGAGCAGACCAGGCGAATTCCGTTGGGGAGGGCCGGCCAGCCGAGTGACGTTGCATCGGCTATTAGTTTCTTGCTCAGCCCCGATGCTGGCTATATCACTGGCCAATGCATTCATGTGAATGGCGGCCTCCACATTTAAGTGGCAAAAGGGGACAGCTGCTGAGTTGTAGCTGTCCTGGATCGCCTTCGGATGAGTGGAGATGTCAAGCTACGCTTGGCTCACGATCCCTAATCGACTCGGGTGTGGTGCGGTATCTACGGTGGCCACGCTCCAGGTGGTTGCGCATTTCACGTTGCGCACGCTCTGCATCGCCGGCGCTAATCGCTTCACATATTGCACGGTGTTCTGTCACCGTCTGTTGAATGTACTCGGGTGTCACGAGGTTAGGATCTGAAGCGCGAGTGAAGGCGGGGCGCGGTGTAATTCGAGAGCTGACGACGTTGAAAAACTCCATAAAAGCGGAGTTGTTCGTTGCTTCAGCAATAGCCCTGTGAAATGCGGCGTCGCATTCATCGAGTGCTGCTTCGTCCCCGATTGCTGCCTCCAGCTGATGCGCTGCGTCCCAGATCGCAGTTTCCTGCGCCCACGATCTTCTGTTCGCGGCTAGGCCTGCAGCATGCACTTCAAACGCCATCCGAAGCTCAAGAATATCGATGAAGGAAGACTTCGCGAGCGATAGAGGCGAAAGGATAGCATCGACGAGGCCAGTGTCCGGGGCGCTCTGGTCTACGGTTCGGATGAAAACCCCAACACCGTGCCGGGACTCCAATACACCATCTGAGCTCAGCGAAATCACAGCCTCCCGGATGACCGTTCGGCTGACGCCAAATTTTGCGGCGAGTTGGTTGAGTGTAGGGAGCTTGTCTCCAGGCCGGAGGCTTTCCTGGTGAATCATTTCTTTGATCTGCTCGATCGTCCGGCTCATCAATGTATTCAAGTCGCACCTATTCCGTGTCTTTGTGGTAGCCCGCCTATTCGAGACTTCCTCTTGTCGCAAGATCCTATCACAGATTCTGTGATAGGACGACCTTCGGACCCTACTGCTTTTCATAGCCAAATTCAAAATACTGATCAGATTCAATCGTGTTTGCTCAGTTCTCTGGAAAAAGTCGATCAAAACTCTTGGCTCCTCTTGGGCGTCGCAGTACGCCTCTACATCTAGGCCATTATTCCTCCGGTCGGCGTTCAATCTGTTGTGGTATGACCTCATTGCGACGTGTTGACTCGTGATCGGATTTCTGAGATAACACCTCAACGGCATCGTGTGCCAAGAGATCTACCCGCGTCGAACGGGTCGTCGAACAACAAATGGGAGCTGGTGATGACGAAAGAAGGTAAGCCAATCAAGGTAGGTGTCGACATCGGTGGTACGTTCACTGACGTCGCCATGGAAGTCGGTGAGGCGCTGCACTCCACTAAGGTGCTGACGGACTACAGCTTCCCAGAGGCTGCGATCGTGAAAGGCATCCGTCAGGTTGCCGAGAGCGCTGGTGTTGAGCTTTCCGAAATCGACACCGTCATCCACGGTACCACTCTCGCCACCAACGCCCTTATCGAACGGCGCGGTGCAAAAACCGCGTTCATTACGACCCAAGGGTTCCGTGATGTTATCGAGATGCGTACCGAGAGCCGTTTTGAACAGTACGACTTGAATATCACCCTGCCGGCGCCGCTGGTTCCAAGGAACGAGCGTTTTGTACTGAACGAGCGAATTGCGGCTGACGGTAGTGTGCTGCAGCCTCTGGATTTGGCGGAGGTCGATGAGCTTTGTGATCGGATCATTTCGGCCGGGTACGACAGTGTTGCGGTCGGTTTTATCCACTCCTACATCAACGCCGATCACGAAAAGCAAGTTCGTGACCGTCTTCTGGCTAAAAAGCCTGATCTGAGCGTCTCGATCTCTGCTGAGGTTTCGCCTCAGATGCGTGAGTTCCAGCGCTTCAACACTGTGTGCGCAAACGCATTTGTCAAGCCAATTATTGCCTCTTACCTCAACCGGCTGGTCGGTCGTCTGGAAACAGAGGGTCTGACCTGTCCGGTCTTTATGATCCACTCTGGCGGTGGGATCATCAGCGTCCAGACCGCCATCGAGTACCCAGTGCGGTTGTTGGAGTCGGGCCCAGCTGGCGGCGCTATCTTTGCTGCGCATGTAGCTACGCGTTATGGTATTGACCAGGTGCTCTCCTACGACATGGGTGGCACCACAGCGAAGATCTGTTTGATCGAAGGTCAAGTTCCGAAGACCTCGAAGACTTTCGAAGTTGCTCGCACCTATCGCTTCAAAAAGGGCAGCGGCATGCCTATCTCGATCCCTGTGATCGAGATGGTTGAAATCGGTGCAGGCGGTGGCTCCATTGCAAGCGTCGACGCAATGCGTCAGATCCGTGTAGGGCCTCACAGTGCCGGGTCGGAGCCAGGCCCTGCCTGCTACGGGCGCGGTGGCGAGCATCCTACCGTTACAGATGCCGACCTGCTGCTTGGCCGTCTCGATCCGAATGAATTTGCTGGTGGCTCCTTCAAGCTGATCACTGAGGCATCTGCATCCGCAATGCAGCGTGACCTCTGTGATCGTCTGGATATCGACGGCCCTACTGCAGCTTTCGGTATCAGCGAGATGGTTGACGAGAATATGAGCAACGCAGCGCGTATGCACGCTGTGGAAAATGGTAAAGAGCTCGCTGACTTCACCATGATCGCATTTGGTGGTGCTGCACCACTGCATGCCTCGCGACTGTGTGAAAAGCTTGGTATTGATGAGCTTCTGATTCCACCAGGAGCCGGGGTCGGTTCGGCTATCGGCTTCTTGCGTGCTCCGTTTGGCTTCGAAAGTGTTCGCAGTGCCTACACCAAGTTCAGTAGTTTTGAGGCTGAGCAAATCAACAAGATCATCCGCGAGCTGGTAAACGAAGCTACATCATTTGTTCACCAGCTCACCGATGTCCAACCTGAAGTTGAATGTACAGCCTTTATGCGCTACGTCGGGCAGGGTTGGGAAGTGCCTGTCACTGTCGACGTCCGCGAGTATTCGCAAGCTGATGGCGAAGTCCTCAAGAAAGCGTTTGACGCTGCATATGAAAACTTCTTTGGTCGGATTATCGATGGCCTGGATGTAGAGATCGTGAGCTGGTCGCTGCGCGCGTCTTCTACAATGCTGCCGCCGCCACCCACCACCGTCACCGCCAAAAACAAAGCGGCTGAGGTACAGAGCGAGCGTCGTATGTTCGACTCCCAAGACGGCGTCTTCCACCAAGCCTCCATCGTTGCTCGCTCGAGCATGCAGCCCGGGGATTGGGTCGCAGGCCCAGCAGTGATCACCGAGCGCGAAACATCGACCATTATCACCGCAAGTCGCGAAGTCATCATGCAGGCGGATGGCTGCTTGCTGGTTCGTGCGAAGAAGGCTTAAGGGAGCGTTATCATGACTAATATTGCCAATCTCTCTGAAGTACATCAGCAGATCATGTGGAACCGCCTGATTTCCGTCGTGGAAGAACAGGCGCTCACGCTCATCCGTACTGCCTTCAGTACCAGCGTTCGTGAATCCGGCGACCTTTCTGCAGGCGTGTTCAATCGCGCAGGTGAAATGATCGCCCAGGCGGTCACTGGCACTCCAGGGCACGTTAATGCCATGGCTGAATCGGTAGGCCACTTCATTCGTGACATCGGCGTCGAGAATATTCACGAGGGTGACGTCTACATCACCAACGACCCTTGGAAAGGTACTGGTCATCTGCACGACTTCACGGTCGTTTCGCCAAGCTTCCGTGGTGGGGATCTCGTGGGTTACCTCGCCTGTACCGCGCACGTAGTAGACGTGGGTGGTCGTGGTTTTGGCCCTGACGCGAATGAGCTCTACGAAGAGGGCATTTTCATCCCGATCATGAAGTTTGCCGATCGTGGTGTTGTGAATCGTGACCTCATCAATATCATCCGCAACAACGTTCGTGAAAACGACCAGGTTGTGGGCGACATCTACTCACTCGCTGCCTGTAACGAAATTGGCCATCGCCGCTTGATGGAGATGATGGACGAGTTCGCTCTGTCTGATCTTGAGTCTCTCGCGGACTTCATTTTCAAGCGCAGTTATGATGCAACCGTGGAATGCTTGGCGAAGCTGCCCAAGGGTAGCTACGATAACCTGATGCGTGTCGACGGCTACGATGCTCCGATCGATATCGCTGTCCGCTTGGAAGTAGATGGCGATCATATCACTGCTGATTTTGCCGGTACCTCAGGCCCAAGCCCCAAAGGTATCAACTGCCCGCTGATCTATTCGGCAGCCTATGCCTGCTATGCCATCAAGTGTGCAATTGCCCCTGAGATCCCGAACAACCATGCTTCTCTGAAGCCTTTCCGTATCGTAGCTCCGACTGACTGCATTCTGAATGCGCAGCGTCCAGCTCCTGTATCGGTACGCCACGTTCTGGGTCACTTGGTGCCGGATGCTGTGCTTGGCGCAATCCACAAAATGCTGCCAGGCGTAGTACCTGCAGAGGGCGCGGGCGCTCTATGGAACCTGCACATCAGTGCTCGACCTCTGCTGGGCGCTCAGGCACCGGCAGATGGCGGTCAACGTGCCGAAGTACTGCTCTTCAATAGCGGCGGTATGGGGGCTCGGCCTCAACTGGATGGCCCTAGCGCTACCGCTTTCCCCAGTGGCGTTCAATCGATGTCGATCGAGGCAACTGAGCACGTCGGCCCTGTCATCTTCTGGCGCAAGGAGCTGAGGAACGGTTCCGGCGGCGCGGGGCAATACCGCGGCGGTCTTGGTCAAGTCGTAGAAATTTCTCCTAAAGCTGGCCACGAGCTCTATTTCAACGCGATGTTCGATCGCGTCAAGAATGCTCCCCGTGGTCGTGAAGGCGGTGAAGACGGTGCTCCTGGTTCGGTACGGCTCGATGACGGTACCCAGCTGGCCGCTAAAGGCCGCCAATACGTACCGGCTGGCCGACGTCTGATTTTGGAACTTCCGGGTGGCGGTGGCTACGGCCCAGCGTCCAAGCGCAACCCAGAGTTGGCTCAAATGGACGCTGATTTCGACTACCTTGGCTGATTGTGCCCGAAGGTGCCGGGGGCCTGAGTAATCAAGGCCTCCGGTATTGGTTGAACGTGGAGTGATTTTTGATGAATTACGAGAACCGTAAGGCCGCCGGTATTAAGGCATCCCCTAGCATGGCAATCGCGATGGCGGCAAAAGCTCTTCGAGCGCAAGGGCGCGACATTATCGACCTTTCCCTGGGCGAACCTGACTTTGAGCCCCCTCAACATGTCGGTGAGGCAGCATCCGCCGCTGTTCGTGAAGGTCGAATTCGTTACGGTGCTTCAGCTGGGACGGAGGAAATCCGTAAGGCCATAGCCGAGAAGTTCAAGCGCGACAACAATCTTATCTATGGGCTGGACGAAATTACGATTGCTAACGGTGCCAAACAAATTTTGTTTGATGCTTTCTTGGCAACGCTTGAGCCAGGGGATGAAGTCATCATTCCTGCCCCGTGCTGGGTCTCTTACGGGGACATTGTAGCGCTCAATGGTGGCAAGCCCATTTACATCCAGTGCAGCTCCGAGGCCGGATTCAAAATCACCCCTGAAATTTTGAGTGGTGCACTGACATCGCGTACGCGCTGGGTGATGTTCAATTCGCCATCCAATCCAACGGGCGCAATTTATTCACGTGAAGAGTACCAAGCCCTGGGGGATGTGCTCGTCGACCACCCTAATGTGCTTGTACTTTCTGATGAGATCTACGAGCACATCATTCTAGGTGCGCAGCCGTTCGTCTCGTTTGGTGAGGCTTGTCCAGGTTTGCGTGATCGTACGCTCATCGTTAACGGGGTGTCTAAAGCCTATGCAATGACCGGGTGGCGCGTAGGTTATGCTGCAGGGCCAAAGGGACTTATCTCGAGCCTCAACAAGATGCAATCCCAGAGCGTTACCTCTGTTTGCGGAGTCGCGCAGGCGGCAGCGGTAGCGGCACTCAATGGTGATCAATCATTTGTTGACGCTGCTGCTGCAAAGTTCAAGCACAGGTCTCAAATTGTCACCAAGGGTCTGGCTAATATTCCTGAATTGGAATTTGTTGCGCCTGCGGGAGCTTTCTACGCGTTTATTGGTGTTTCAAAATTGATTGGCCGTCGAACCCCGGCGGGCGATCTTCTTAACACTGATAGCGCAGTTGCAGGTTACTTGCTGGAGAGCTTTGGTCTTTCCAGCGTTCCTGGCGAAGCATTTGCCTCTCCCGGCTTTATTCGTCTCTCCATCGCGGCTTCCGATGAGGAGCTGACCGGCGCTTGCGACCGTCTGGCGAAAATGGTTGCGTCCCTGGTTTGAATCACCGGCAAGGGCACTAGGTAGTGATCTGAAGAAGGACTTTCTAAGAACAGCGACTACAGGCAGGTAGTCCTATGTTCTGATGATCCCGGCCGCTGATTGTTTGGCAGCACCCTCGGGTGCTGCCTTTTTTATTTAGCGACGGCAACCTGGGCGGTCTGAGCGATCTGCAGCAGCCACCCGGCATCGACAGGTAGCATCACTCCTGTAATGGTCATGGCTTTTTCAGAGCATAAGAAAAAAGCTGCTTCTGCAACATGTTCAGGTTTTACCACTGCGCGCAATGGGGGTGACATCAAGTGGCATTTGGGACTCATCCAGGCCTGCTCTAGCTGGCTTTTTAGCATTTCGGGCAGTGCGCATCCTGGAGCGATACTGTTCACCCTGATGCCAAACTGTCCAAAATCGATAGCTAGCATCTGACTAAGTGAAAAAATGCTTTGGCTTTTGTCATTGGCAGTGAAGGGCTGGGGCATTAGGGTTTCCAAAGACCCTAAATTGAGTATCGAGCCTCTTCCCACGTATTTCATTTCTTCCGCCAGTGCGCGGCTGGCCAGTGCAGAGCTTTCGTAGCATATTGCCCAAGGCCTCAGTGCCTCATCCAGCGGGTTTTTAGATGGCGTCTTGTGATCGGCTGCTGGGCATGTCACGACTGAATCGGGTAAGCCGCCGAGCTCCTTGCACCTTTCTATCAAAGACCTTATGGAGTCCTCTGTGGGTTCATAGTGAACATGCACACCTTTTCCGCCACGAGCAGAGATACGATCAGCCAGTTTCAATCCCGCCTCAACGTCCTCGCTAGCTACGACCACTGTGCCTTGGCTTTCAGCAAATCTGAGGCTGAGCGCTTTACCCAAAAGTGAGGTTCCACCAATTATTACTGTCATCGGACGTTTCACGCGTTGACCTCTGAGTTAAGTGCATGCGCTGGAGAGCGCCACGCACATTTTTTTCAGCCCCAGGCCAGGCGCTCAGCCCGCAGAAGTGGGCTGGTCGCTTGCGGGGGGGGGGCGTCATACCAAGCCCATTCACCAGCTTCACGTAGATCTACAGATCTGATCACGAATTAGTGATATTACCTTATTGACGAATCACTTGCTATGTCATATGTTCACTAGTGAACGCGACACGCACACGTCGGCCTGACCAAGGCGAGCGTCGCGCCCCTTCTGGGGATACCTATAAGCAATGGAGAGACCTGGTATGGCCATCTTGTGCAATCGAATCCTGTTGACCGGGGCTGCTGGCGGGCTGGGTACCCAGCTGCGGCCATTTCTGCGGGAGCGCTGCAATCATCTAAGGCTCAGCCATCTTCGTCCTATCGAGCTGGCAGACCCGAGTGAAGAGATGGCAACTCTAGATCTCGCTGATTTCTCCAAGGTGCTTGAGGCCACTCGGGATGTGGATGCGATCATCCACATGGGGGGGATCTCGAAGGAAAACACCTTTGAAAGTATCCTTCAGGGCAACATTCGAGGCATGTATAACATCTATGAAGCTGCGCGCTTAAATAACGTCAAGCGTATTATCTGGGGCAGCTCAGTACATGCCGTTGGTTACCATAAGCGCACCGATGTCCTTCAGACCGACTGTGTTACTCGCCCCGACAGCCTTTACGGAGTCTCTAAAGTCTTTGGCGAGGGGCTTGCTCAGTACTACTTTGACAAATTTGGTATTGAGAGTGTAACCATTCGAATTGGCTCCAGCTTCCCCGAACCGAGTGATTGGCGAATGCTGTCCACTTGGCTCAGCTACAACGACCTGAAGCATCTGATTGAGCGTTGCTTGATCGTTCCGAAGGTCGATCACACTATAGTCTTCGGCTGTTCTAATAATGATCAAAGCTTTTGGGATAATAGTAAGGTCGGCTATTTGGGTTATAAGCCTAAGGATAATGCTGAGGATTTTCGTCCAAACCTTGAGTCCAGTGTCACTAAACCACCATACGATGATACAGTCATCTCCTACCAGGGCGGCGCGTTCGTAGCCGCTGGCCATTTTGAGGATAAGTGAGTTTCCCATGAGAATTTCAACACTTGGCCCGCTCTCGGCACAGCCCCGGCAAAATCATTATGATGTGGTAATCATTGGTGGTGCAGTGAGTGGGAGCTCAACCGCATACTGGCTGGCGATGAACCCTGATTTCAAAGGTTCAGTGCTGGTTATTGAAAAGGATTCTCAGTATCAGTTTTGTGCCACTACTCTTTCAACCAGTGCTATCCGTCAGCAGTATTCGAATCCGATTAACGTGAAAATTTCACAGTTTGGGGTTGAATTCATTCGGGATTTTCATAGCAACGTTGAAGTAGATGGCGAAGCTCCCGACATCGGTTTTCACGAGAACGGCTATTTGTTCCTGGCAACAGAGGCTGGGCTTGATGTCATACGGGAGAACACACAAGTTCAGCAAGAGAATGGCGCTGATACTGTGCTTCTGAACCCGGCCGAAATCAAAGAGCGTTTCCCGTTTATTAATGTGGATGACTTGGCTGGCGGTAGCTGGGGTCGTACAGGCGAAGGATGGTTTGACAGTTATGGCCTTCTTCAAGGCTTCCGCCGTCGCGCGCGCTCTTTGGGTATGGAGTATGTTAACAACGAAGCTGTGGGCTTGATTCGTAATGGCAACCGAATTGAAGGTGTGCAGCTGAAAACTGGTGAGATCATCGAGTGCGGTGCCGTTGTCAACGCAGCTGGTAGTTTTGGGCCTTCGGTGGCAAGCTGGGCGGGGTTGTCAATTCCTGTTGAACCGCGTCGACGTAGCATTTTTATCTTCTCGTGCCCTACGCCAATTGCCCAGAAGATGCCTAATGTCATCGACCCGTCGGGTGTATTCTGCCGACCTGAAGGAGCAATGTTCCTTTCGGGTGGGGTGCCTGATCCGGATGTTGCTGTCTCACCGACAGATCATGATGTTGCATACAATGAGTTTGAAGAGCAAATTTGGCCTAACATGGCGCACCGAATCCCTCAGTTCGAAGCTATTCGTCAAGAAAACTGTTGGGCCGGACATTACGACTACAATACCCTGGATCACAATGCGATTGTAGGCCCGCACGATGAAGTGAAAAATTTTTACTTTGCAAACGGCTTCAGTGGTCACGGACTCCAGCAATCTCCTGCAGTGGGCAGAGCGCTGAGCGAGTTGCTTATCTACGGTCGCTTCAAAACGCTGGATCTTTCGCCTTTGGGTTATAGTCGTATTACGCGCAACGAGCCGTTTTTGGAAAAAGCAGTCATCTAGCTACACGTGATCTGTATCAAAAAGAGCGCCTTAGGGCGCTCTTTTTTTGAGGCGGGTTTTCACGCTGCTGCAGTAATGATGATTTCTACGAGCATTCCAGACTTGGCCATGCGAGCTTGTCCGGTCGATCGCGCGGGTGCATTTTCTTTATCCAGCCAGGCATCCCAAACTTTGTTCACTTCATCAAAATCCCGCAGATCATCCAACCAGAGTATTGCGTTCAAGATCTTGGACTTATCTGTGCCAGCCTGAGCAAGCAGCGTGTCGATCTTTTTCAGGACCTCAAGGGTCTGCGCGGTGGCCGATTCGCCAGGTGTACCTACCTGTCCAGTAAGGTAGACAACGCCATTGTGCTTGACGGCATGGTGGATGCGGGTATCGAAATCGTAGCGCTGAATCTCAGTCATGATGAATCCTCATAGAATTGTGATCTGATGACGCCTAAACGCCTCCAACACAGAGCATACCATCATAGTCATGAGATTTAAAATAGGTATGATCACATGTTGACTTCTGTGCTCGGTAGTAGTTAACTAAGGTCATCGGTGATCGAGGCTCACCGAACACGGCTCATCAGAAAAGGGTGGATAGATATGATCTCTATAGCTTCCCGCATACTTAGCCCTCTTGAAAGGTTGTCATTGTCACGGAACTGGGTTTCGCCGCATTGCAAGGTGAAGCCGCAGCCCGGCCCATCCGTGCCCTGTTTGTTGCCGAAGAGCAGGATGAGCAGCATAACTGCTTGACGGTTAACGCCAGTTGCGTGGTCGAGCTAAGAAAGACTAGATATATTCATTCGAATATGTCTGAAGTTGAGGTCCCGATCTTATGGGAACTATTGAGCAATTGCCTTCAATGCAAGAGCGTCTACGGCGGGTAGCCCTGGATTTATTCAGTGCGAATGGGTTTCAATCAACGAGCATGCGTGATCTGGCAAGTCAGCTGGGTATTCATGCGGGATCTCTGTATAGCCATATACGTAGTAAGCAGGATCTTCTGTTTGAAATAATTGAAGAGGCTCTGGATGATTTGGTTACAGAATCCTCTTATCAAATTTCTCAGCAGAAAACATTTGATGCGCAGCTTAGTAAATTTGTTGAGACTTATATATCGATTCGCATGACTGAATGGCAGAGTCTTGCTCTCCTGGAACGCGAGGCTCCCAACCTTTCTGAGCCCCAAAGGCAGCGTATTGAAGAGCTCCAAGCGGGTTATATCCGCTGTTTACGACAGCTTATTCTGCGGAATTCACAGTGCCGAAACTTGCCGCCCTCGCTCCTGGAGACGCTGGCTAAATGTATAGTTGGTATACTTCACGCATTGCCGTTAAAAGATGATCGATCTAATTCTATTAATGCTCAGCAAGCCGTTAAACACGGTGTATGCATCATTCATGGTGCTATCTTGGCTGCTGCCAAGTCATCTTCACTGAATAATTAGGTGGTGATGAATGATGCATGTGTGGGTATTGCCTAAGCCCATCTCTGACGCCGTTGATGTGCCAAGATGATCTAGGTGCGTAGCGCTGAATGCCCCTATAATCATTGAGTTTATCTGAGAGCATCTGGGCGTAAGTATTTTTTTGGGCAATCCAGGCCATAGATACGGTAGAGGCTCGGTCTGAGTACCAGCTCTTCATATCGCCGGGCTGA
The DNA here is from genome assembly GCF_042956345.1 of Pseudomonas sp. NPDC008258. Taxonomy (NCBI): domain Bacteria; kingdom Pseudomonadati; phylum Pseudomonadota; class Gammaproteobacteria; order Pseudomonadales; family Pseudomonadaceae; genus Pseudomonas; species Pseudomonas sp. NPDC008258. Next base: position 51,527 of record NZ_JBIBGE010000009.1, on the reverse strand, counting down.
ACCAGAAAAATCGGAATGTTCAAGAAGCCTAGCTTTTGTTCACGCTGTTTGGGTTAGTTCTCGAAACGCTTCTAACCCTATTACACCTCTCACCCCTGCTAACGGCTGGTTCGTCACAAACGTTGAACCGATTCCGCCCCTTAACTGAGAGGGCAGCGTGATGATGGTTTCATCGAGTCCGTCTCCAGCATCGAAGTACCTCATGAAAAGATCCTTTACTGAATTAGGCCTCGATAATCACCACCTTCATGATTGTATGCCTACGGGTTAGCTCTTTGTATTGCTTTGAAGGGAATCAGCGCCCTTGTTATCGAACAGGTCATTATCTTTTCAATTGGCTTTGCAGCAACTGCATCTGTTGACGGTAATCCGACGTGACTTGGCGCGCCTGCTCCGGATTGTTCACTACCTTGGGCGTGATCAATACGATCAGCTCGGTCCGGTCGCGGCTCTTGGAGCTACTGCCAAACAGCCAACCCAGCCCGGGAATGCGCGACAGCCCCGGCACGCGGGTGTCCGACTGAGTGTTGTCCTGTTTGATCAGGCCGCCAAGCAGCACCGTCTGGCCGCTTTGCACCGCCACCTGGGTCGACACCGCGCGGCTGGAGATGCGGGGGTTGGGCTGGGTGGTGGTTACTGCGCTGTCATCGGCGTCGCTGACCTGCTGCTGGATGTCCATGTACACCAGGCCACCGGGGTTTATGCGCGGCACCACATCGAGAATGACCCCGGTCTGCACGTATTCGACGCTGCTCAGGGTGGTATCGGAGTTGCTGGTATTGACCGTGGTCTGGCTGATCGGGATGTTGTCACCAACCTGGATCTGCGCCTGCTGGTTGTTCAGCACCACCAGCGACGGCGCCGACAGCACCTGGGTCAGGCCACGGGTTTCCAGGGCGCGCAGGGCGACCTGCAGGTTGTTGCTGACGAACGAGTAGAACATCGAACTGCTGCCCAGCGCCACGCCACCGGCGCCCAGCGCCCCTTGGCTGCCGCTTTCGTTGGCCACGGTGGTGCTGGAGGAGTTGCCCGCCAGGCGGCCCAGGTACCACTGCACCCCCTGATCGAGGTCACCGGTGAGCTTGACTTCGAGAATGCGGGTTTCGATCTGCACCTGCAGCGGTGGGCTGTCGAGGCGTTTGATCGCGGCTTCGATTTCCTTCCATTGCGCCGGCCGAGTGCGAACCAGCAACTGGTTGCTGCTCTTCTGCGCGGTGATGCGCACGGACTCTTCCAGGCTCTTGGCACTGCCGTCGCCCGCTTCAGTCGCTGCGCTACCCATTTCGCTGTCGCTGCCTTGTTCCGACGGTTCGTCGTAGGCTTCGCTCTGCTCATCGTCGGCCTTGTTCGCCTGGGCGGTCATGCCGCTGCCGTTCAGGCCTTGGCTGGCGGTGCCGTTCAGTGAGGTCAGGCTGGTGGTCTTGAGCCCCGGTGCGACCTTGGCCGGCGTGTCGTCGCTGACCTTGCCCGAGCCGTAGATCTGGCGCAGGTAGCGCGCCAAGTCGGCGGCCTTCATGTTGCGCACGTCATAGACGAACAATTGAGGCTCGTTGCCGCCACCTTCATCGATGGTGCGGATCCAGTCGCCTACCTCCTGCAGGTATTGCGGCTGGGACGAAATGGCGACGATCGAGTTGGTGCGTTCGTTGGGCATGAACTTGACCATGTCCGATAACGGCATGCCGCTGTCCGGGCCGAACAGCTTCTGCAGCTGCGGCATCAGTTCGGCCACCGAGGCACGTTGCAGGCCGTATACGCCGATCGACATGCCCTTGAGCCAGTCGACGTCGAAGGTGTCGATGGTGTCCTGGTAGTTGGCCAGTTCCTCCGGGGTGCCGGCCAGGCTGATTACGTTGCGCGCCGGGTCCACCAGCAGGAAGGCATTGTCACGCACGAACGGTTGCAGCAACTTCTGCATTTCGCCGGCGCCGATGTAACGCAGGTTGTACAAGCGCGCAGCCAGGCCGCCGGGGGGCTGCGCCACGGCGACTTCCGGGACCAGCTTGCCGGCGACGGCCTTGTCCGCGGGGAGGATCACGTAGCGGTTGCCCTGGCGGATCATGGCGTTGTCGGTCCAGGACAGCAGGGTTTCCAGAATCGACAGCGCCTGCTTCTTGTTCACCGGTTTCGAGGTGGAGAAGCTGACGCTGCCTTTCACGCCCTGGCTGATGCTGTAGTTCTCGTGCAGCAGGTCGCCCATCACGCTGTTGATCACCGCCTCGATCGGCTGGTCGGTGAAGTTGAAGACGATATCGCCCTGGTCGCTGGCGGCGGGGGCTGCCGGCCGGCTGGCGGGGCGGGTGAAGCGCTGGTTGCCCTGGATGATTTGCCGAGTAGGCGCGGCGCTCGCCGCTGGCGCACGCGGCGTATCGTCCGCTTGGCTCGCTGGGGCTGGGGCACCGGCACCGTCGAGTGCTTGCTCCAGCAGCGCCGGGTCGCCGTGCAGGTCTTGCCGGGGCAGGGCGCAGCCGGCGAGGGTGACGGCGACACCCAGGCCCAACAAGGGCGCCCGCAGTGCAAGGAGGGGGGAACGGGGGAAAAGCGGCATGGTCATGGTGTCGTCGCAGGCGGAAGTGTGATGGCGGGAGCGGTGGAGGGCGGTGGCAGGCGCAGCAACGGCATGCTGAGCGTGTGACTTTGCCCGGCGCGGGTGAAGGTGGCGCGGGTGGCGCCGAGCTGGCTGAGGGTCCAGCCACTGGCGAGGGTGCTGCCCAGGGCAACCTTGGTTGCCGGCTTGCGGCCTTCGCGCAGGTAGGCGAAGCGCCTGTCGCCGTCCAGCAGCACGCCGCTCAAGGTCATCCCGGCCAGGGCGGCGGCTTGTGCCAGCGGGCCATGGGCATCCGGCTGACGGCCTGGGCTGAACAGCGGGTGCTGCCACACGGCTGCCAGCTGTGCCTTGGCGGGTTCGACCAGATGCACAGGCGGCTTGGCAGCTGCGTTGCTCGCACGTGCCTGGGGTTCCAGCCAGTGCGGCTGGGCGGGCGATGCGAACAGCCAGGCAGCACCCGCCAGCAGCGTGACGTTGGCGGTCAGCAGTGCCAGGCGCAGGGTCTGTGCCTTCATGGCTGGCCTCCTTGGCTGGCGGCCTGCAGGTAGCCGCGAATCAGCAGGTGCACTTCCAGGCGCCCGGCTGGGCCCTGTGCCGGGGCGCTGCTACTGCGGCGGATGCTCAACTGCTCGATGAATAGGCTTGGCTGGCCGTATTCCAGGGCACGCAGCAGTGCGCTCAGCGGTTCGATGGCGCAGGCCAGGGTCAGGCTGACCTTGACTGGCCGGTACGGCTCGGCCTGGGTCTCAGCGCTTTCGGCGGGGGCGATCGGCATGCGCTGGGTCACCTCGCAGCCGGCGCCGGTCGAGGCCTGGCGGCGCACTTGCTCGACGGCGTATTGCATGAGGTCGGCCGCCACGGCATTGGGGTCGTCACCGGGTAGCAGGCTGTTGCGCTGCGCCGGGTCGTTGCGGGCCTGTTTCAGGCGCGCTTCCAGCTGCGGCTGCTCAAGCATCAGGCTGGCATAGCGGCGCTCCTGTTCACGCAAGGTCTGCGCCTGCTCGTCGAGATCGCGCAGCGGGGCCAGCAACAGGCTGTCGACGAACAGGTACCAGCCGGCCCAGAGCAGCAGGCCGAGCACGCCCAGCGCGATGATCTTGCGTTCCCTAGGATTGAGCGGGCGCATGGGGCACCTCCCGCTTGAGCTGGGCACTGATCGAAAAGCGCTCCTGGCCAGTGGCCTTGTCCGGCAGGATCACCCCTTGGAACTGGGCATGTTCCAGGGTCTTGCAGGCCTTGAGCTGGGCGATCATGGCGCTGCTGCGCGCGCTCTGGCCGGAGAACGTCACCTCGCCGGCCGCGTGAACTTCCAGTTGCTCGACCCAGGTTTCATCGCCCAGGCAGGCGCTGAGGTCTGCCAGTAGCGCCGTCACGGTGGGCTGCGCGGCTTTGCGGTTGGCCAGGTACGTGGCGGCGCCGACGCTGCTGTCGAGGGCCTGGCGCAGCTGTTCGATGTGCTGCACGGCCTCGCGTTGGCTGGCGACCTGCTGCTGCATGGCCGCCACCAACGCTTGGCGCTGATCGACGAATACGCCGGCCAGGAGCAGGCAGCCGGCTGCCAGGCCCAGCCACAAGCCTTGGTCGAGGCGGGACGGGCGGGCCAGGCCGGTATCGCTGCCGGCCGGCAGCAGGTCTATGCCCAGGCGCTGGCCATCGGTGCCTTGAACGTCGATGGCCAGCAGCGGGAGGCTGCGTTCACGGCACGCCACGAGCAGGGCATCGAGGCGCTGGCGGGCGATGGCCACCAGCTCGACCTCGGCGTTCGCTGGCTGCTGGCGCACCACGCGGGCGATGAAGTACACCTGCTCGGGGGGATAGGGGGTGTACTTGTCGATTTCGTAGGACAGCACTTCCCGCAGGTTGCGCGTGGCGGCCAGCGGCAGGTTGATGCGCTGCGCCAGCACTTGCCGGGCATCGAGCACGAGCACGGCGGGATAGCCAGGTTGAAGGTCGGCAGGCAACGGCCAGCTCACCCGCTGCGGCGCAGCGCGCTGGCCGAGGCGTTCGGCCACGGCGGCCGGCAACAGCCCGGTCAGCTCCGTGCGCCAGGCCAGCAGCCAGTGCCTGACAAGGCTCTGCCGCCAACCTGCGGCGCAGGCCTGCCGGTAACCGGAAAGCGCTGCCGAGCAGCGATTTGCCAGCGGGGTCATTCCTGCCACCGCAACACGCGATAGGGTTTGCCGCCAGCGTAACCCGGCAGCAGGACAAAGGTGGCCTGCACGTGCGCGGCGAAGCCACCCGCCAGGGTCGCCTCGCTGTGGACGCTGAGGATCTGCCCGGCGTCGGCGACCTGGCCGTTGCCCGGGCGCAGGCCGAGGGCGTGGGCCAGGTGCGGCTCGACCAGGTTCGGGTCGGGCACGGCGCTGCCGGACCACACGGTTATCGACGGCAGCACGCGCGCGTACAGCGAATAGTCCATGGCTGGCAGTTGGCGAAATTCTTCGAGCATTCGCAGAGGTACCTTGTTGCGCCTCGTCCTTAAAGCGTGGGTGATGGTTTTGGCTCGCCCGCTGCTGGCGCTAGAGGCACGCAGCAGCCGTTCGAGCGATGCGACCGGGGCCGCGTTGAGGTCGAGCTTGCCTCGTTCGCTGGTTACCCTGATACGCAGGGTGCTGCCGGCGAAGTGCTCGACATGCAGCTGGCCATCGGGCTGCCAGCGCTGGGTATCGCGGCTCAGCAGGTTGGTCACGGCCAGCTCCAGGCCGGCCTGGGCGGCCAGCGCTGCCTGTGCCTGCCGGCCTTGCCAGAGGGCCTGGCGCTGTTGCAATTGCACGGCGATGGCCAGGCCACCGAGCAGCACGCTCAGCAGCCCGATCACCCACAACGCCAGCAGCAGCGCGGCACCGCGCTGGCGCTTCACGGCCGCCCTCCGTCGCCGGACAGGTCCAGCAGCAGGTTCACCTGCAAGGTGGGCCAGGCCTGCTGGCCGCCGTGCAGGCGCAGGTCGACCCGTACCGCTTGCGGCACCCGCTCTGGCCAGGGCCATTGCGCCAGCCAGCCGGTCGCCTTGCCCAGCGGGGTGTAGCCGCGGTACTGCAGGCTCAGCGCTTCGACGCCATCGAGCAGCCGTTGAGGTGCGCCCCAGGCCTGCAAGTGACGGCCATCGAGCCTGGCCAGTTGCACTTCGAGGTGCTGGCCGCGCACCCGCAGGCGCTGGCGGTACAGCCCGCCGCCTACCGAACTTGGCAGCGGCGCATAGAACAGCACGCTGTCGGCAGCGCCTTCGAAGGTGCTGGTGTGCTGGCCTTCGGCCGTGCGCCCGGTCAGCGGCAGCACCTGGCTCAACGACTGGCGCAGGAAGCGCTGGGTAGCGCGGCGCTCATCCAGGTTGTCGCTGTAGCGCTGGGCCTTGCCCACAGCGCGGGTCGAGGTCACCAGGGCGCTGCCGACCAGACCCAGCAACAGGCCCAGCAAGCTGATCACCACCAGTATTTCCAGCAGCGTGAAGCCGGCCTGGCGCTTCATTGCCCGGGCCCTGCGGTGCGTGCGCGCAAGGTGCTGTAGCGCGAGGCGTGACGGCCTTCACCCAGCGTAAGGTCGAGCCGGTACAGGATGACGCGCCCTGGCGCAGCTGCGGCCTGGCTCACCTCCAGTGTCCACGGCAGGCCTTGCCAGCGGCCATGCTGCTGGCCGGGTTCGAGCGTGCCGAGGTCGAAGTTGTCGATCAGCGAGCGTGCGGCACTGTTGTATCGGTCGGCGCGCGCCACCTGTTGCAGCGAGCGCCCGCTCTGGGCAAAGGCGCCGAGCAGGATCGATGCGGCGATTACCAGCAGGGCAATGGCGGCGAGCATTTCCAGCAGGGTAAAGCCGCGCTGACGGTTCATGGCAGGGCCTTCAATATCACGCGCCCGGTCAGCCAGCCGACATCGATGCGCCAGTGCCGCTCGCCACGGGCAATCTGGATGTTGCCACCGCTGGCAGCGCCATCCGGGTAGAACTCGAATGCGGCGCCCAGGCCTTCGGCAGTGTTCAGGCGCACGGTGAAATCTTCAGGCCAACGGGCGGGGGCATGCCCGGCCATCACTACCTCGCGCCGCGGCAGGTCGAAGCGGGCGCGCACCGGCTGGCCGCTGCCGATCGCCTGCATGCGTGCACTGCGCAGGGCGCTGACCATATTCGACAGCGCACTGCGTTCCTGGGCACTGTGCAGGCCGCGGCCGACGCCGACCGTCAATATGGATGTGGCCACGCCCACCAGCACGATCACCAGCAACAGTTCGAACAGCGTGAAACCACGCTGGTGGTGCTGCAGCGTGCCCATGCTTACTGCCAGTTGCCCAGGTCGGCCTTGTAGCCTTCGCCACCGAGGGCGCCGTCCTGGCCGAGGAAGATCAGGTCGAAGCTGCCGTGCTTGCCCGGGTAGCGGTAGGCGAAGGCATGGCCGAACGGGTCGAGCAGATCGGACGGTTTGGCGTAGGGGCCGGCCCACTGGCTGGCGTTGGCCGGCTTGTGCAGCAACTGGTCGAGGCTGGCCGGCGGGGCGCCGACATCCAGCGCGTAGCTGTCGACCTTCATGCTCAAGCTGGCCAGTTGCGCCTTGCCGGCGCCGTACTTGCCCTTGTCGACGTTGCCGCCGACCTGGCGCACGACAATGGTCGCGACGATGCCCAGCAGGACGATGACTGCGAGCATTTCGAGCAGGGTGAAGCCCGCCTGGCGGGCGGTGGAACGGGAGCGGGAGCGCATGGGCGGTTTCCTAGATTGTGCTGGTGAGGCTCATCAGCGGCAGCATGATGGCGAGCATGATCGCTGCCACCAGCACCGCCATGACGATGGTCAGGGTCGGCACCAGGGCCGCCAGCAGGCGGTCGATGGTGCGCTTGCTCTCGATGTCGTAGACATCGGCGACCTTGAGCAACATGGCGCCGAGGCTGGCGGACTGTTCGCCGACCTCGATCATCTGCAGTGCAAGGTCCGGCAGCAGCGGGTCGGCGGACAGCGCATGGGGCAGGCTATCGCCCTGGCGGACGGCCTCGGCGACCTGGCCGACGTGTTCGCGCAGCGCGTGGTTGGCGCTAACATCGCGACCGATTGTCAGTGCGGCGAGCAAGGTGACGCTGTTGCTGAGCAGGGTGCCGAGGGTGCGCGCCAGGCGCGCTGTTTCGAGTTTTTGCAGCAGCGGGCCGAGCAGGCGGCTGCGCCATAGGCGGCGGTCCTGGGCGACACGCCGTTCTGGGTTGCGGCGTGCCGCCAGCAGCAGCGAGAACGTTGCAGTCAGCGTGCCCAGGCTGATCAGGCCCCAGGCGTTGACGAAGTCGCCCAACGCCAGGATCGCCCGGGTCACCCACGGGATCGGCACGCCCAGGTCCTGGAAGATCGGCATGAACTGCGGCACCACGTAGGCCAGCAGCAAGCCCAGCGAGCCAATAACGCCAATCACCAGGAACGCCGGGTAGATCAGCGCGTTGAGCACTTCGGCGCGCAGCGTGTGGCTGCGTTCCAGGTAGCTGGCCAGCTGCGCCAGGGTGATTTCCAGTACGCCGCCGGCTTCACCGGCACGTACCAGGCTGGTGTAGAACGGGGTGAAGGTCGCCGGGTGTTCTTCCAGGGCCAGGGACAGCGGCTGGCCGGCCTTGACCTGGTCCCGCACGCGTTCGAGCAAGGCCTTTGCCGCCGGTTTGCGCAGGTTCTTCAACAGGGTGGCCAGGGCCTTGTCCAGCGGCTGGCCGGCACTGATCAGGGTGGTGAGCTGCTGGGTGAAGCTGATCAGCTCTGCAGGCTTCAGCACACTGCGCTGGCCGCCGGCACGCAGCAGGCGGCTGCCTGGCTTGAGGCTGAGCACGAGCAGGCCGCGCTGATGCAACTGGCGCGCGGCCAGCGCTTGATCTGCGGCCTGCACTTCACCACGCTGCTTGCGCCCTTCACTGTCCAGCGCGCGGTAGCTATAGACCGGCATGTCAGTCGCCGCCCGTCACGCGCAATATTTCTTCAAGCGAGGTGACGCCGGTCAGGGCCTGGCGCAGGCCTTCCTCATAGAGTGTGACCAAGCCTTTGCTACGCGCTGCGGCTTCGAGGCTGGCGGCATCGCTCTGGCGCATCAGCAGGCTGCGCAGGTCGTCGTCCATCACCAGCAGTTCGGTGATCGCACTGCGGCCATGGTAGCCGCCACCCGGGCTCTGCTCGTCGGGGCGGTACAGCAGGATCGGCCGCTGCTCGGTGTAGCGCTGCAATTGATGGCGCTCGACCAGTTCGGCCGGCGCTTCAAAGGCGATGCGGGTGCGCGGGTCGAGGCGGCGCACCAGGCGCTGGGCGAGGATGCCCTGCAGGGTCGAGGCCAGCAGGTAGCCTTCGACGCCCATGTCGAGCAGGCGGGTGATGCTCGCTGCTGCGCTGTTGGTGTGCAGCGACGACAGCACCAGGTGGCCGGTGAGCGACGACTGGATGGCGATGCTGCAGGTTTCCAGGTCGCGCATTTCGCCGATCATGATCACGTCCGGGTCCTGGCGCACGATCGAGCGCAGGGCGGTGGCGAAACCCAGGCCGATCGAGGGTTTGACCTGGATCTGGTTGATGCCGGTGAGCTGGTACTCGACCGGATCCTCGACGGTGATGATCTTGCGTTCGGCGCTGTTCAGGCCGGACAGCGCGGTGTACAGCGTGGTGGTCTTGCCCGAGCCGGTCGGGCCGGTGACCAGGAAGATGCCGTGCGGGCGTGCCAGCAGTTGTTCGATGCTGCGCAGGACCGGGCCACTGATGCCGAGGCTGGCGAAGTCGAAGCGAACCGTCTGCCGGTCGAGCAGGCGCATCACCACCGACTCGCCGAAGCTGGTGGGCACGGTGGATACCCGCAGGTCGAGCTCGCGGCCCTGCATGCGCAGCATGATCCTGCCATCCTGGGGCAGGCGGCGCTCGGCGATGTCCAGGCGGGCCATGATCTTCAGGCGCGAGATGATCGCCGCGGCATAGCCACTGGGCGGCGCTTCGCCTTCGAGCAGCACGCCATCGACCCGGTAACGCACCTGCAGTTGGCTTTCGAAGGGCTCGACGTGGATGTCCGAGGCGCGCTGGTCGACGGCATGCTGCAGCATCAGGTTGACCATGCGCACCACGGGAGCTTCGGACGCCATGTCCTTGAGGTGCTCGATGTCGCCTTCGCTGACGCTATCGTCGTCCAGCGCCTCGACCAGTGCGCCCATGGCCGAGCGGCCGGCGCCGTAGGCCTGCTCGATCAACCCGGCGACCTGTTCGGCAGTGGCGATGACCGGCTCGACGGCCTTGTCGGCGTGATAGCCCAGTGCCGACAGGGCGTAGGCAGAAAGCGGCACGGCAGCCGCCACGCGCAGGTGGCTGGCGGTTTCGCTCAGGGTGATGACGCCATGGTGACGGGCGAACCGTTCGGTGACGCCAGGCGCTGCTTCGACGGTTTCGTCAGCCAGGCGTGGCGCACCGAGCAGGTGCGCGTAGGCGGCTGCCATCTGCCCGTCCTTGACGGCGCCGAGACGCAGCAGCGTGTGCAGTTTTTCATCCTCGCAAATGCCTTGGGCGACACCCAGCCGAACGGCGCGCTGTATATCAGCCAGTTGCAGTGCGCCTGCACTTAGCAGCCACTCACATATAGCGTCGGCGGTAGGGATTTCCAAGTTCATGGTGATGGCTTTATGCAATGTACTGGCTATATGGCGGCATTTATTTAGTTACTGATTTAAAGGTCGCCGGAGAATACGTCGTTGCCTTTCATGGCGCAATAGAGTGCATTTCGAGATAAATTCCCGATATTTAGCGTGGACTTTCCCAGCGGCGACGGGAGCTTACCAGATTGCTAAACCTAGCTGCAACTAGGTTTAGTGATTGGTTTAAAATTGCTTATAAACTACGAAAAAAGATGTTACATGCCTTCGATTTTGTATTTTTAGCAATTAATATCGAAATAATCCGCTGAGTTTATGAGTTTGAGCGTGCAGAGGAACGCTAAATGAGCAAATTCAACCGCCATTTTCGTCAATATTTATCGCGCGCTTAAGCTGAGTGTCTGTCGTGACTTGAACTTTTTCTCGCAGTGCCCAGACTTACGCCCGCTGCATGCCTGGGCCCGGGCCATGCCGTTCATTTCAAACCTTTCAATCGAGAACTATTCGATGAATAGACTATTGCTGTCGCTCGCCTGTTCGGCGCTGCTGGCCACGCATATCAATGCCTTTGCCGACACTTCGACTGCCAGCCAGCAGGCGACCACCCAGAGCGCGCGCGAACAGCTCGATGCCCAGCGCGAACGCATCACCGGCGTCGACCGGGTCGGCCAGGAGGCGGCAGCCTCCAACGCGATGCTCGACACCCCCGTCGACACCAGCGATGCCCCGACCCAGGTCAGCCAGCCATGAGCCGTACAAGGAACCGCCGTGTGAACCCTCTGAAACACACCCTGGGCCTGAGCCTTCTGGCGCTTGGCGTGATCCAGGCCTCCGGCGCCCTGGCCGCAGCGCCGGCCACCGGCAACGAAGTCGAGGCGCGGGTCAGCTCGATCCTCGACAACATGAACACCTCGGAGAAGATCAACTTCACCCGGGTCAACGACGGCCACATGATCCCGCCGCTGCTCAAGTGGGGCATCCAGGGCACCGTGGCCTATGACTCGTCGATGGGCGTGCACGTCAACAACGCCACCTTCGGCGCCCAGTACCCGTCGCAGTCGGCACTGGCGGCGAGCTGGAGCATCAACCGGGCCAAGGAATTCGGCCTGGCCATCGCCTATGAAACGCGTATTTCCGGCGGCCAGCAGATGCTCTCGCCAGGCGTCAACCTGTACCGCACGCCATACAATGGCCGCTCTGCCGAATACCTGAGCGGCGAAGACCCGTTCCTCGGGGCCGTATTAGCTCCGGCGGTGGTCAACGCCATCCAGGTCCAGGGCATTCAGGCCGGCGCCAAGCACTATGTGGCGAACGAGCAAGAGGCAAACCGCCAGGCGGTCAATGTCGTTGCCGACGAGCGCACCCTGCGCGAGTTGTACCTGCCAGGCTTCGAGTCGATGGTCAAGAATGCCAACGTCGCCTCGATCATGTGCGGCTTTAACAAGGTCAATGGCGATTATGCCTGTGAAAACCATCACCTGATCACTGAGGTGCTCAAGGGTGAGTGGGGTTACCAAGGTATGGTGATCAGCGACTTCAACGCCATTCACGACCCTTTCAAAGGCGCTTGGGCCGGCACCGACATCGATATGCCGTCGGGCCTGCAGTTTACCGAAGCCAACCTGCTGCCCTACCTGTGGAGCGGCCAGCTGACCCAGAACGTGATCGACGACAAGGTCAAGCGCAACCTGCGGGGTATCGTCAGCTACGACCTGCAAGAGCATATGAACACCGCGCAGACCCTTGAACACACCGAGTACGGCCAGCGCGCGGCGCTGAACCTGGCGCGCGAGTCCATCGTGCTGCTGCGCAACGCCGACACCGCTGCCGGCAAGCCCTTGCTACCCCTGGCGCGCACGGCCAAGGTCGCCGTGATCGGCGACTGGGCCGCCCAGGCCCCGGCTTCACCGTTCGGCACGGCCAACTCGCCACCCAACAGCTACGTTACCGAACTCAGCGGCCTGCAGCAGCTGGCCTCGAGCAGCAGCAACGTCACCTACCTGTCGGCGTTGAGCCTGAACCCGAAGGCGTCGGTGTGGTACCAGCCGAGCAGCGACAAGGGCACGGTCAGCAACGCCGGGGTCAAAGCCGAGTACTTTGGCAATACTACGTTGAGCGGCTCGCCTGTACTGACCCGGGTCGAGCCCGGGGTGAACCTGAACTGGACCACTAGTAGCAATGAAACCAACAACGGCACGACCGCTGTCAGTGGTTTCAGCCCTACCGCCGGCGCGTTCTCCGCGCGCTTCACCGCGACCATCAAACCGACCCTTTCCGGCAAGCATGTGTTCAAGGTGCGCGCCGATGGCCCTTACAAGTTGTGGGTCAACGACAAGCTGGTGGTGGAAAGCGACGGTGTGCCGTACTCCTCCGACGTGGTCAATGCCCTGGTCACCTCCGGGCAGAGTGCGGCCCTGGTGGCCGGCAAGTCCTATACAGTCAAGCTTGAATACCGCCGCGTGCAGGGCAATTTCACCCCGGCTTTGGGCGGCCTGGCTGGCGTGCAGATGAGCTGGGCATCGCTGCGCCCGCCAAAAGACCTGGCGCAATACGATGCCGTGGTGGTCGCCGCCGGCACCAACTACGAGAGCGAAGGGGAAGGGGCCGATCACGGCTACGACCTGCCGGACCAGCAGGCTGACCTGATCAAATTCATCACCAAGGCGAACCCGAACACTATCGTGGTCCTGCACGGTGGCGGTGTCGCCAACATGCAGCCCTGGGCCAAGAAGGTGGGCGCCACGCTGCACGCCTGGTTCCCAGGTCAGCAGGGTGGCCAGGCACTGGCCGAGATCCTGTACGGCAAGGTCAACCCCTCGGGCAAGCTGCCGGTGACTATCGACAAGCAGATCGAAGACAATCCGAGCTATGCCTCGTATCCGGACCCGGCAGCCTATCGTGGTGATGAAGCACTGACCGAGATCGACTACAGCGAAGGGTTGTACCTGGGGTATCGCGGCTACGACAAACGACAAGGCAAACCGCTGTACCCGTTCGGCTTCGGCTTGTCGTACACCACCTTCGAGTACTCGGACCTGAAGCTGTCGAGCAATGTGATGACGCCGGGCAACACCATCGACGCCAAGTTCACCTTGACCAACAGCGGGGACAAGGCAGGCTTCGAAGTCGCTCAGCTGTACATCCAGCCGATCGACCCGCAGGTCGACCGCCCGAAAAAGGAGCTCAAGGGCTTCACCAAGGTCTATCTGCAGCCTGGTGAAAGCAAGACCGTGAGCCTGCCGATCGATTCGCGCTCCCTGGCGTACTTTGTGCAGAACAGCGACAGCTGGGATGTCGATGCCGGCAAGTTCAAAGTCTGGGTGGGCCCGGACTCCGAGCACCTGACGCTGCAGCGCACCTTGTTGACGCTGATCCCACAGCATCTGACCACCCGCGACAGCAACCCGCTGCCGGCACCGCTGAGGGCCGCAGTGCAGGTCAGCGCCTCGCAGGCCTACTGACGCAGGCGCACCGGCCTAGGGATGGGCCGGCATTCAGGCGCGGATGGCCTCAGTCAGGCGCTTCAGGTAGGCATCGAGCGTCGCGCCGACATCGACCTGCTCAGGGGCGCGCAGCCACTGGATCTGCAAACCGTCCATGACGGCGAAGACCTCTGTGGCCAGTGTCTTCACATCGACGTCGGCACGCACTTGGCCTTGCTCCACCAGCGTGGCCAGGTGCGCCTGGGCGTGGGTATGGGTGAGTTTGAACTTTTCCTTGTACCAGGGCCAAGCCGGGTGCTGTTCTGACAGGCTCTCGATATTTATCATCATTGCTGCCTGGCATTCCGGCAGACTCTGCACGCTGAAAGCCATGCTCATGCGCACGAATGTCAGGAAGCTCTCCAGCGTCGGCTCGATCTCGAGTGTGTCGAACTGCTCGGTGACCCGCTGATCACGACGGTTGATCAGCGCCCGCAGCAGCGAGACTTTGTTAGGGAAGTGATGCAGCAGGCCGACCGTAGTGATGCCGGCCAGCTCGGCAACATCACGCATGGAGGCCGCAGCATAGCCATCCTTGGCAAATACCAGGGTTGCCGCATCCAGCAGCGCAGCACGGCGCATCTCGCCTTTGGGCGCTCGGCGGCGTTTGGTAGCCGGCGCTTCGGCCGACTCGGTGTGTTCCTGTTCTGACATAAACCCACTGGCAACTGTGTTGGAGGTGTGCGGGGCGCTGATTATGGCAAACATCTAATATTCATGCGCCCAATAAGTGCCCTGGCGATTTATGGCCATGGCGGTGGCGATCGAAATCACCGCGACCAGCGCGTTGCCGCACCACAGCCCGAGCATCACACCACTGGCGCCGTAGGCCTGAGCGCCTGCCCAGACGAAAGGTACGCTGCCCAAGGTAGCGCGCAGCCAGGCATAGGTCGGCACCCACCAGACCCGACCGCGGCTGATGAACAGCGAAATCGAAACGAAGTCCAAGCCTATCAGCAGCCACCAACCTGGGCCGTAGCGACAGAGTTGCTCGACCAAATGTTGCCCAGGCCCGGATAATCCGAACAGTTGCCCCATCCAAGGTGACAGAAGCAGTAACAGGACCCAGACCACCAGTCCGTGGCCTAGCACCAGCTTGCAAGCGCTGCGCAGTGCCGCCTGTACCCGCCGGGAATAGCCAGCGCCCAGATTTTGCGCCAGGATCGGTACCAGCGCGCTCGGCAGGGCGAAATACAGGCAATAGGCGATTTGCAAGACACGGTCCATCAACGCCATGCCGGCCATCACCGAGACGCCGAACGTGGCCAGTTGCGCCATGCTGTAGGTGAGGGCCAGCGGCATAGCCAGGCTGGCCAGGGTGAAGGGCAGGGCGACGCGGTTGATCCGGCCGGCGTACAGGCGCATCACGCGCCATCGGATGTTGACGGTCAGCCCGACGTGGCGGTGCAGTTGCCACAGACCGAACAGGCTACTGACGGTAGCGGCAATCAGGCAGGACAGGCCGGCGCCCCACAGCTTGAGGTCGAGCACGAAGATCAACAGTGGGTCGATCACCGCCAGACACAGCGCGGCGGCCACCACCACTGCCAGCGCCCGGCCACTGTACCCGCAGGCGCGCAGCGCCTGTGCCGCGGCTTGGGTAATGGTCGTCAGTGGCGAGGCCACCAAGGTCATGAAGATGAACTCTCGGGCAACGCTGGAGGTCGAGGCATTGGCTCCGAGCAAACCGGCGAAAAAGTCCTGGTACAGCCACTGTATGAGCGCCACCAGCGCCGACGCCAGCGTCACCAGTAAAAGCGTGTGTGTTACCAGCGCTGGCAAAGGGGCACATGTACCCTGGCCGACGCGGCGTGAAATCATCGACCCTGCAGCGACGACGATGCCGGCGACGAGGCTGGCATTGAAGAGCGCCAAGGTCTTTCCGATGCCGACGGCGGCCACCAGCGCTTCGTCGTGCAGCATGGCGATATAGGTGAGCGTCAGGATATCCGTAAGGAACACGGAGAGTAGGGCGAGGCCGCTAGTCGAAGACATCACCAGGACGTGGTGGCCGATGGCGCCTTGGGTAAATGTGAAGCTCAGTTTTTTCATGTGGGATCGCCAGGCGGACGGGCCCCTTGCGTGATGATCTACACGTCTTGTCGCAGAAACCAATTTTGCATTTTACAGGGCGTGCTGATGACCTCAATGCTGTCTTTAGCTAGGTTTCGATTTCGACAGCTATTGTTACCTCTCACACTTCGAACTCGAAAGGCCTAACGACCATATTCCCAAAATGCATGATCCAACTGTCGCAGGGTTTATGGGAGGCGTATCGCCGGCCAGGGCAGTGCTGTTGGAGGCCGTTTTGGATGATTGGTGCACCTGCTAATCGAGTGAATGCGAAGTACTGGCGAGTAGCTTGAAAACCGTAGTCGCTTAGTCATTCACAAGATACGCTTCCATCAGCTGAAATGAAAAAGGCGCCCAAGGGGCGCCTTGGTTTCAGCCGTTCGATGCATAGTGGAGGTTGTGGCAGCACCGGCCTGCAACGTTCGAGCGCTACTGAAAATTTCAGTCTTGTACTGCCACTAACGCCATTTCGACCAGCAAGCTCGGTTTGAACATCGCGGCTTCGACACACGCGCGAGCAGGGGAGTGGCCTTCTGCGACCCAGCTCTCCCAGATTTCATTCATGGCAGCAAAGTCATTCTGGATGTCTTTCAGGTAAATGGTAACCGAGAGGATCTGCGATTTGTCGCTCCCGGCCTGTGCCAGCAAGGCGTCAATATTCGCCAAGGTCTCGCGAGTCTGCGTGCGGATATCGCCGTCGTGGTTGTTCGCCAACTGGCCGGCCAAATGAACGATACCATTATGGATCACGATGTTGCTCAGACGCTTGTTGCTGTGCAGTCGTTCGATTGTCATTTTTGCGAATTACCTTCTGGTTGTTTTAGGTCCGGTTCGAGGTGGCGTGGGGTTGCTCATCGAGGGCCGTAACCTTACCCAATCCGCAGCAGTGAATTTGGCTGAATCGTAGCGTATTTTTAGTTCAAACTCGGCCTGGAGTGTGGTGGAGCAAGAGGGGCTCTCGTTGCGTGCTTAGACGCCTGCCGGTACACCGAAATGCATCGCTGCACCGGCAATGGGCGCAATGATTAATAGTTTTTTAGAGAGGGCTTTGAGCACGGTGATCAAGGCGATGTTTGGTGGAAACCAACCCCGCCCCCGCACAAGCTATTGCGATGGTCATGATCCCTATGCACTGACTGGGGCTCAGTGTTTCGCCCAATACGCACCATCCAGCTATTGCAGCGACGGCGGGTGACGCACTCAGCAGGACGCCGAATACCTGAGCCGGGAGATGACGCATCGCGAACATGTCCAACAGAAATGGCGCCGTGCTGGAGAGCAGGGCAACCGCCAGGCCTGTCAGCAAAACGGAAGGCTCCAGCAGCTCCCCACCTGCGTGGCTGGCACCGAGCGGTACCGCGAACGCTGAAGCTATCAACATTCCGCTGGCCACCGCCTGCTTGCCATGCACGGCGACCCGTTTGCCTAGCACGACGTAGGAGCCCCATGTTACTGCAGCTGCCAGTGCGTAAGCCACGCCACGGATGTCCAGGCCCGCGCTGCCCGATGCCCATGGCAAGAGGACCAGGCCACAGGCCGACATAGCGACCCACAGCAAATCCAGCCTGCGACGCGATGCGAGGAGGGCTACGCCAAGAGGGCCGATAACTTCGATCGAGACTGCGATACCGACCGGTATGTAGAGGAAGGCGCGGTAGATTAGCAGGTTCATCAGGCCCAGCATGATCCCATATCCCATCATATGGACCACGTTGACGCTGCGCCAAATTGTCCACGGCCGTGTCAATAACAGTAAGATGAGCGCCGAGATGCCTAACCGAAGTGCGGCCACACCCTCTGGTCCGACTGCGGGAAACAAGGACTTACCGATGGCAGCACCCGACTGCACAGAGATTAGGCCAAGCACGGCAGCGATGATTGGGGCGTGGGGGGCGGGTGAAGTTGAGCGCACGATGATCTCCGATTGGGTGGCTGGAGAATTTTAAGTGCTCGTGTGTGCGGGAGATGCTTGAAATAAAGGCCTTGTCCGAACGAATTGCTTTTTTTGAGCCTGTGGAATGAAAGAATTTATCAAGCGACCACTCGACACCTTCGACCAGGCGATCCTGCGCATGTTGCAAGCTGACAACAAGCAGTCGCAGCGTGTTATTGCAGAGGCTATCGGATTGTCCACGCCCGCCGTGCAGCGGCGAATTACGCAAATGGAAATGACCGGCGTCATTCGTGCCAATACCGCGGTTATCGACGCGGTAAGCGTCGGCCAGGGGGTTTCAGCGATTGTCGAGTCCAGGTTGAGGGACGACAGTTCGCTGGTCATGGACCGTGCGAAGCGCTATTTCGCGGGGGTGAATGAGGTGCAGCAGTGCTACTTCGTCAGTGGCGGCGTGTCGTTTATCATTGTCATGCTTGCCCGTGATGTTGCCCATTTTGAAAAACTGGTGCGACAGCACTTTGCTGACAACCGGGATATTCAGACATACCGAACTTTGATCGTCTTGGACGCCGTGAAGGTGGGGCTCGCGGTACCTATCGGGTGATTGCTTCGAGAAGCGTCGAAAAGCGGGCTCGCTGCACTGATGCAGGTTGAGCCCGCTTCGCGTTAGGATGATGAACTGACCCTGGAGGGTTGTTTGGCATGCGCATCCGCCACGTTGGCGGTATAGCGTGAAAGATCGAAGCCGTTTGTGCGTATCGCTGACGCTTTGTTTGCCAGCAGGTCCGCCAGCAGTCGGCCCGAACCGCAAGACATGGTCCACCCCAAGGTACCGTGCCCGATGTTGATGAACAGGTTTTTGTACCGTGTGGCGCCAATGATGGGTGTGCCATCCGGTGTGGCAGGTCTGAGGCCAGTCCAGAATGTGGCGTGTTCCAAATCTCCGCCTCCGGCAAACAGATCGTTGGTAACCATTTCCAGGGTTTCCCGGCGCAACGGGTTCAGCGATAGGTCATGACCCATCAATTCAGCCATGCCACCGACACGAATGCGCTTGTCGAAGCGGGTAATGGCCACTTTGTATGTTTCGTCGAGAATGGTCGAGGTGGGCGCGCGCTCCGGCTCGATGATCGGGATGGTGAGCGAGTAACCTTTAAGCGGGTAGATAGGCGCCTGAATCCCTAGTGGCTTCAATAACTGCGGGCTATAGCTGCCCAGGGCCACGACGTACCTGTCAGCCGTCTCCAGCTTGCCATTGATGCGCACACCGGCAATGCTGTCACCTACGAATTCGATACCCTCGATCAACTGGTTGAACCGAAATTCGACGCCAAGGTTTTCCGCGAGCTTGGCAAGTTTGGTGGTGAACATCTGGCAGTCGCCAGTCTGGTCGTTGGGCAGGCGCAGGGCGCCGCTAAGTTTATCCTTGACATGCTCCAGTGCTGGCTCGGCGCGACCAATGCTGTTGCGGTCGAGCAGTTCGTAGGGCACTCCGGAGCGCTGCAGTACGGCGATATCCTTTGCCGCGTTATCGAACTGCGCTTGTGTACGGAACAGTTGCATGGTCCCTAGTTGGCGGGATTCGTAATCGATCCCGGTGTCGATGCGCAGTTCATCCAGGCAATCGCGGCTGTATTCGGAGAGGCGAACCATGCGTTCCTTGTTAACCGCGTACCGTGCGGCGGTGCAGTTCTTCACCATCTGCGCCATCCACAGGTACTGGTCAACATTGGTCGTGGGCTTGATAGCCAGAGGCGCGTGCCGCTCGAACAGCCATTTCATGGCCTTCAGTGGTACGCCTGGCGCCGCCCAGGGGGAAGCGTAGCCGGGGGATATCTGCCCGGCATTGGCATAGCTTGTCTCCAATGCCGGCCCTGGTTGCCGATCGATCACCGTGACTTCAAACCCTTCACGGGCCAGATAGTAAGCACTGACAGTGCCGATGACGCCGCTTCCTAGAATAAGTACTCGCATTGCATTTCTCCTGCAGCTTTAAAGCTTCACCCCTGGAACGCGCTGGCGTGGCCTTCGCGCCCAGGGTTCATCCGATGGATCAGTTGGCTTCGCGCACGGCACTCAGGAATGCGCGGGTGCGCTCCTGCTGAGGGTGGGTGAACAGCTCTTCCGGAGTACCCTGTTCGTGAATCCTGCCCTGGTGGAAGAAGCAGACACGATCGGCGAACTCGCGTGCGAAGCCCATCTGGTGAGTCACCATCAACATGGTCAGGTTGTGTTCTTCCCCCAGTTCGCGAATGACGTTGAGTACTTCGCCGCACAACTCGGGGTCGAGGGCAGAGGTCACTTCGTCGAACAGCATGACCTTTGGCCGCATGGCCAATGCGCGGGCCATTGCAACCCGCTGCTGTTGGCCACCGCTGAGCTGGGAAGGGTAGTTATCCATCTTGTTACCCAGACCGACTTTTTCCAGCAGGGTGGCGGCGCGCTCCCGTGCTTCGGCTTTGGGGATGGCCAGTACCTGCACCTGCGCTTCGATTACGTTCTGGAGCGCAGACATGTGCGGAAACAGGTTGAAGCTCTGGAACACCATGCCGATCTTGCCGCGCACTTTGCGAATGTGGGCGCTGCTGGGAGCAATACGCTCGCCCCGCTTGTTGAGCATGTAGTTGAGCGGGTCTCCTTCGATGATGATCTCGCCCTCGTCAATGGTTTCGAGGGTCATCAACGCACGCAGCAAGGTCGACTTGCCTGAGCCGCTCGGCCCGATGATCGCTACTTTCTCGGCCGGCTTGACCGCCAGGTTGAGGTCATTCAGAACGGTAATATTGCCGTAGCGTTTGGTCACATTGCGCATCTCGACGATGGCTGTGGCTGGCGTGATGACTGGTACACCACGCAGTTGCTCGCTCTGTGTCATGGCGCCGTTGCTCTTGAGGGCTGCTGAAAAATCCGACTGCTGGGAAGTCGAGCGGGAAAGATTCATTGTCATTTTTGGCTCTCCAGACGGGATTCAACGTTACGAACGCCCACCGCGAGTACGATGGAAATGATCAGGAAAAATGCGCCGACCATGGTGATGGGTTCCAGAAAGCGGAAGCTTTCAGAGCCCAGGTTCTTGGCTTTGAGCATGATTTCCACAACAGTGATTGCAGAGAGCACCGGCGTTTCCTTGAGCATCGCGATGAGGTAATTGCCCATCGGTGGAAGGATCGGTTTGAGGGCCTGCGGAATGATGATCCGGCGGTAGGCTGCCGATGCCTTCATGTTAAGGGCGGTTACCGCTTCCCATTGCCCCCTGGGTACGCTTTCCAGGCCTCCCCGGTAAACCTCTGCCAGGTAACAGGCGTAGTGGAGGCCGAGACCGATCAGGCCTGCCTGCATTGCAGAAAGGTTGATCGAGAACGTCGGGAACACGTAGAAGATGAAGTAGATCTGGATGAGCAGCGGCGTGCTGCGCATGAACTCGATGAACAAACTGGCCGACCACGACAGCGTTTTGATGTGGCTGCGCCTTGCCAGCGCGAGAAACAAGCCCACCACGACAGCGATGCCAAATGCGATCACCGTGATCTGCAATGTTTTCACCGAGGCCAACAACAGGTCCGGAAGTATCTCCCAGGCATAATCCCAATCGAATATTTTCATCTAAGGCTCCCCCCCATACGACCCAGTTGTACACGCCTCTCGACCTTGCGCATTGTCAGGCTGATGCACTGGGCCATGATGAAGTAGAGCAGTAGCGTCAACGCGTAAACTTTCACCGTCTCGAAAGTGTACTGGTCGAGTTGTTTGGCGCGGAAGGACAAGTCGGCCAAGGTGATCAATGAAAGCAACGAGGTATTTTTAAGCAACTCAATCAGCAAGTTAGTACCCGGTGGAATTGCCGCGACCATGGCTTGGGGCAAGATGATTCTGCGAAATTGTGAAAAGCGCCCGAAGTTCAATGCCGTGCAGGCTTCATATTGCCCTTTGGGAATTGCCTTGAATGCCCCTCGCATGATCTCTGCGCCATACGCACCTATATGCAAGCCCATACCAAGTACGGCGACTTGATACGGAGTCAATTCGATATTGAATGGCGGCAGGGGTAATACGAAGAACAGCCAGAATAATTGCACCAGCAGCGATGACCCTCTGAACACTTCCACGTAGCAGATGCTGAACCAACGAATCGGCTGCCATGTGGCGCGGCGCCCGAGTTCTGCAAGGATTGCGGCCGGAATGGCCAGTAAGGTGCTCAATACCGTGATCTGGATAGTTATCCAGGCTCCCTGCATGAGCAGTGGCATAAGTTCGCCCATAGCGCTTCTCCAGGACTGCGGAAAGCCACCACAAAGAGGAGTGGCCTCCCGGGTTCAAGACGTCAGGTTCTGCTGCACACTTCGGCGGCGGTCTTGTCTGGAATATTGGTTTCATCGAAACCGAATTGGCTCACGGTTTTGCGATGTTCTTCACTGCCTAGCCACTTTTTCAGTTCGGCATTGACAGCGTCACGTAAGGCCGTGTCATCGGGTCGGAAGGCAAGGGCGCCATAGTTGATATGGTCTGGGCTGTCTTGGAAATCCTGGACTGCTTCGACTTTATCACCGCCTTTGGCTGCAATACCCTTGACCGTCAGCCGGGTACTGACGGCTGCGTCGGCGCGGCCAGCCAGAATCGCCTGCAACTGAGCTGTGGCATCTGGCACCTGGAGGATCTGATCGTCATTGATCCCGGCATCACGGGCGTACTTGGTGTAGACCGATCCTGCGAGCATGGCCAGTTTGGCGTCTGGGTTTTTCGCCACGTCTGCATAGCTGCGCAGATTTTTCGGATTGCCCGGTGCCACAAGGAAAGTGTCGGTGATCTTGGACAGCGGATCGCTGAAAATTACCTGCTTGCAGCGTGCCGGAGTGATGTACATCCCTGCTGCAATGACGTCGAAACGCTTGGCTGTGAGCCCCGGAATGAGCGCCCCCCATTCCGTCAGTACGCCAGTGGCCTCTTGGACACCGAGCCGTTTGAAGATCGCCTTGGCGATTTCTGGCGATTCTCCAGTCACCACTCCATCCGGGGTGGCAAAGGCGAAGGGGGCCTCGCTGGCGTAGCCCACTCTGACTGAGCCCTTCTCGGTCAGCGATTCGAGAGTTGTTGCATGGGACGTCAAGGGTGTTGCAGCAACCAGGAACGCGGTGAGGACTGCTGCAGTGATACCGTTTTTTCTTGTATTTGTACTACTCATCGCATAACTCCTTTTGTGATCCGTATACGGCATAGGAGGCAGTATTTGAGTGTCGGTAAGTGTCGACCTGCGCTGGGTCGACGATCTAAAAAGCCGTACCAGAGGCATCGGCGGCGTTGTCCGGACGCAATTTGAGAATACCCAAACGATTAGAAATCAGTAATGCTCTAGGGCATTAGCCGTTTGTCGACGGCAACTAACCATAAAAAGAACGGTGAGGTGAGTTCATGCTGGAAGAGTGGCGGGCAGCGTTGCAGCATGCAGAGGAGGGTGAGTCGAAGTACAAGACCTTGGTGAGAACCATCGCCGAGGATATCGAGCAAGGCCGGTTGGCGGAGCTGCAACGCCTGCCGTCTCAACGCCAGGTAGCACACGCCTTGGGCATCAGCGGCCAGACCGTTACCAACGCTTACCAGGAACTGGAGCGCCTGGGGTTGCTGCGCTGCGAAGTCGGGCGCGGCAGTCATGTCTCCAAGCGCGTGACGAAACACATCACCACCTACATTCTCGATGAAGACCAGCCCGCGATTGCCGACCTTTCGACGGCAACGTTGATGCGCACAACCGAGCATGAGCGTTGTTGGCGGGCGCTGTGCGAGCGAATGAGTCAGGAGCAGGAGCAGCCCTGGCTACGTGCCTCCCGCCCCATCGCCGGAGCCCAGTCGCATCGAGAAATTGCCAGTGCCTGGATAGGCAGTCATGGTCTGAAAGTAGAGCCGGGCCGAGTGATGATCACCAATGGCGCGACACATGCGTTGCACATCGCACTGACCTCAATTACGGGCCATGGTGACCTGGTCGTCTGCGAGAACCTGACCGATCACGGGATCATCGGCAGTGCGCAGGTTGTGGGGTTCAGCCTGAAAGGGCTCGACACTGACGCATACGGCATCAAGCCCGAGGACTTCGATGATTTGTGCTGTAATGACCGCGTCACGGCGCTGGTTTGCACGCCTAACCTCAACAACCCGACCAGCAGCATCATGCCTGACGCGCGGCGCCGCGAGATTGCCGAGATCGCGGGCAATCATGGTGTTTTTATCATCGAGGACGATGTCTACGGCCCATTGCTGGGTGCCGGCAGCTACGTACCCATCAGTCAGTATTTGCCGGACCTTTCGTTCTACTGTACCAGCCTGACCAAATCCGTGATGACCTCGCTTCGCGTTGGATTCCTGGTTCCCCCCAAGCGAGCTGCAGCCAGGGCTGAAACGGTATTGCGGCTAACCAGCTGGATGACCAACCCGATCATGTCGGAAGTGGCAGCCCGCTGGTTACGTGACGGTACGGCCGAGGTGCTGACCCAGGTGCAACGTGAATTGATCGAGACGCGTCAGGCGCTAGTCAGTGCCTACCTCAAGGAATACATCCTGGCTCAGCACCCTCGTGCATTGATCACATGGCTTCGAGTGCCTCCGTACTGGGGGATGCAGGCCTTGGTGAGCCGATTACGCGAACTCGGTATTGCAGTCACTTCCTCCGAACCGTTTACCGTACCGGGCGGTAAGCCGCCGCAGGCGATCCGAATTTCCATTGGTGCCGAGTACGACGACGAGCTGATGAAGCGGACGCTCGAGCTGATCTCGGGCACGTTTGCATCGGTTGCCTGAGCCCTGTGACAAAGCAAATTCAGCATCGGTTATTCGGCGCCTGACCTAATCAGGTGCAGCGTTTCCGGTGTTGCATCTTTATTGTGCGCACTCAATAAACTGCGCTTGTAAAAAATGTTCTAGGGCAATGAGGGGCAATTAAACGCTCGGTAAGCTGAGCCCGTAACCAGAAATCAAATTCGTGCTGTTGAAGTACAGTCTTGCTACCGCAGGGTGGGAGGGCGTGAGTTTAAACGACCTGCGGCATTTTGTTGTAAGTCAGCAGCCGGCGTGTGAGTGTTGTGCCTGTTTTTACGTTTCTTGAGGTAACGTGATTTCCATATAAGAAAGGAGATGCGCAATGCCAGATTCAGTGATCAATTTGCCGTTTTCATTAAAGGAATATGATGAGCGCCTGACCAAAGTCAGGACTTCCATGCAGAAAAAAGGTATTGAGCTGCTGATTGTGACTGATCCTTCCAACATGGCCTGGTTGACCGGGTATGATGGTTGGTCGTTCTATACCCATCAATGCGTGCTGGTAGCACTTGATGGCGAGCCGGTCTGGTATGGTCGGGTTCAGGACTCAAACGGCGCCAAGCGCACGGTGTACTTGCAACTCGACAACATCATTCCTTATCCGGATATCTACGTTCAGACCCCTGAGCGCCATCCGATGGACTACCTGTGCAAGGAAGTCATCATCCCGCGCGGTTGGGCGAGCCTGCGCATCGGCGTGGAAATGGATAACTACTACTTCAGCGCCGCCGCTTACCAGTCGTTGATCAAGCACTTGCCCAATGCCACCTTCAGTGATGCCGAAGGGCTGGTTAACTGGCAGCGCGCCGTCAAGTCGCCGCAGGAAATCGTGTACATGCGCCGCGCCGCGCGCATTGTCGAGAACATGCACAACCGCATTTTGGAGGTCGTCGAACCGGGTATCCGCAAGAACGATCTGGTGGCCGAGATTTACCACACAGCCATCGCTGGTACGCCAGAGCACGGCGGAGATTATCCCGCCATCGTGCCCATGCTGCCGACCGGACCTGATGCCAGTGCTGCTCACCTTACCTGGGACGATACGCGCTTCGAGCGAGGGGCGGGCACTTTCTTCGAGATCGCCGGTTGCCACCGCCGGTATCACTGCCCGATGTCACGCACGATCTATCTAGGCAAGCCGCCGAAGCACTTCCTCGAAGCCGAGCAGGCCGTGGTTGAAGGTATTCATGCCGGCCTGGAAGCTGCTCGCCCAGGCAACACCACCGGGGATATCGCCCGGGCATTCTTCAAGGTGCTGGAAAAATTCGGCATCCACAAGGACTCGCGTTGCGGCTACCCAATCGGTATCAGTTATCCGCCGGATTGGGGCGAGCGCACCATGAGCTTGCGTCCGACCGATACCAGTGTGCTCCAGCCCGGCATGACGTTCCACTTCATGCCTGGATTGTGGATGGACGACTGGGGCCTGGAGATCACCGAAAGCATCCTGATCACCGAAACCGGGGTAGAAACCCTGGCCAACGTACCGCGCAAACTCTTCGTCAAAGACTGATGACCGCAGCGTCGTGGCCTCCGTGCTTTTCATTGCGGAGGCTTTGGCGATGCTTCCTAACCGTGGTTCCCGAAGGGAACAGTATCCTCTGCAGGTTATACCCATGAATCAGATGGCTTCCCACCCGATCTCCCTCGACTGGATCGAGCGCCTGGTTTCGATCGACACCGTCAGCCGCAACTCAAACCTGGGGTTGATCGAGCTGGTGCGCGACGAACTGGCCAAGCTCGGGGTGCAGTCCGTGCTCACTCACCACTCGACTGGCAGATGGGCCAACCTGTTTGCCACCATCCCCAGCGTAACCGGCCAGACTACCGGCGGAGTCGTGCTGTCCGGCCATACCGATGTGGTGCCGGTAGACGGCCAGGACTGGGCGACCGACCCGTTCAAGCCGGTAATCATCGACGGCAAGATGTATGGCCGCGGCACCTGCGACATGAAGGGCTTCATCGGCGCATCGCTGGCCCTTGTGCCGCAGATGCAGGCTGCGCAGTTGCAAAAGCCGATTCACTTGGCGCTTTCTTTTGACGAGGAGGTGACCTGCCTGGGGGCGCCGATCATGATTGAGGAACTGATGCGCCGCGGTGTAAACCCTGATGGCTGTATCGTCGGCGAGCCGACTGGCATGCGCCCGATCGTTGCCCATAAAGGCATCAATGCCTATGAATGTTGTGTTCACGGCCATGCGGCGCATTCATCGTTGACGCCTCATGGCTTGAATGCCATCGAGTACGCCGCACGGCTGATCTGTTACATCCGTGACATGGCCGATGAATTCAAGCAGCAAGGGCCGTTCGATCAGCTCTATGACGTGCCATTCACCACAGCTCAGGCCAGCACCATTGTGGGTGGCAATGCGATGAATACGGTACCGGCGCTGTGCAAGTTCCAGTTCGAATTCCGCAACCTGCCGACCATGAACCCGAAGCCGATCTTTGAGCGCATCCAGCGCTATGCCAACGAAGTGCTTTTGCCGCAGATGCAGAAAGAACATGCCAGTGGCGCCATCGACTTCACCCTTATCTCCGATGCACCGGGTCTGGACGCGTCGGAGCAGGCTGCGATCACTCAACTGGTGCGAGCACTGACCGGTGATGACGAAAAGCGCAAGGTGGCTTACGGCACCGAGGCCGGACAGTTCCAGGAGGCGGGTATTCCGAGTGTCATCTGTGGACCAGGCGATATTATGCAGGCGCACAAAGCCAACGAGTTCGTGACCCTGGAACAGATTGGCCAGTGTGAGGCCTTTATCAAGAAGGTCATTCGGAGCCTTGAGCAGTAGGAGGGGCGTTCAGGTCGGCTGCAAAGGCTGCTCATGCATTGTATTCGAGCCCTGTTGATGCGGGCTCGGGCTGGCAGCGCAGGAGCGGCCTTTTACCTAGGCAGGCTGCAAAGCACCCTGGGTTTCTCGGGCGCAGTGTCCTCAAGTCTTGAAGCGAACGGCCAGCTCATTCAGATGGTTGGACAGTCCTTGCAAGCGCCCGGCATCCTGTTTGGCTGCATGCGATAGCCCCTCGACCAGTTGCGCATCAGCGTGAATCTGCGCCACGTGCCTGTTCATGTCCTCGGCCCCGGCGTGCTGTTCTTCGGCGGCAGTGGCGATATGGGTACTCTGCTCGCGTATCTGCTCGACCGAGGTGCGAATACGCTCAAAGCTGAGCCTGGCTTGTTCGATATGCCCTACGCTGCTCGACGAGATGCTCATGCTGTTTTGAATCTGCCGCGTCACTTGGTCGGTCTTTACCGTGAGGCCGGCGAGCAGTTGGCCAATTTCTCCTGTGGCGTCAGATGAGCGCTTGGCCAGTGCTCGCACTTCATCGGCGACGACAGTAAAGCCGCGTCCTTGCGCACCGGCCCTGGCGGCTTCGATGGCGGCATTGAGTGCCAGCAAGTTGGTCTGATCGGCAATAGAGCGGATGGTCTCAACGATAACGTTTATCTGCGAGCTGTGAACCTGTAGCGCCGCCACCGCTTCACCTGACAGGGACAGGTTTTCGCTCAGGCGAGCGATGCTTGCCGTTGCGTCGTTCATTCGCAGGCTGCCGTCGCAAACCTGGGTGTGGCCGTTGTCAACGTGGTTCGCCGCTTCACCGCACGCTCGCGCTACTTCGTTGGCAGTTGCTACCATTTCGTTGAAGGCCGTGGACACCATTTCTACTGCTTGGCGTTGCCTGGCTGCGGCGTCGCTCATGTCGCTGGCTACCTTCAAACTGTTGGCTGACGTGTGTTGAAGCTCACCTGATGTCGTGACCATGCGGCTTACCATCCCGTGGATGGTTCCGAGAAACTGGTTGAACCATCCTGCCAGCAAGGCGGTTTCGTTATGGCCGGTAATAATGAGGCTGCGTGTCAAGTCTCCTTCACCTTGGGCGATATCCTCTAACCCGGCCATCACCGCCTTGACTGGCCGTAGAATCAGCCCTGCGAAAACGCCGCCAAGTAGCGCAAACAGGATCGCCATGACGACTGTGAACAGCCCGATCTGCCAGCTAAGGGAAGAGGCCTTCGCCATGACCTCGCTTTTTTCTACCACGCCAATCTTGCGCCAGCCCAGGCGCTGCGATTTCCAGATATTGGCCATGTAGCTCTTGCCGTCGATGTCGACCGTGGTCATGCCGGTATCGAGATCCGCCAGAGCAGCGAATCCGCGCCCCAAGCTTGCGAGAGGCTTGAAGTTGTGCGATGCATCACGCGCATCGACCAGTATCTTCCCCGTGTCTTCCACCAAGATCAGGTATCCGCTTTCTCCAATGCGGATTTGCTTGATCAGGTCGGTGAGTTGCTCAAGGAAACATAAAGGCCTAATACGCCGATAGGCTTGCCTTGCGGGTCGTCAACGGTGCGCACGGTGGCCACCAGTGCCACGTCGTCCGGTGCCCAGTAGTAGGCTTCGCTGCGTTGGGTTTGTCCCGGAACACCCATCCCCAGCGCGTACCAGGGGCGTTGGCGAGGGTCAAAGCTGTTCAGGTTCTTGTCGTCAGGCCAGATCGCGTAGCCACCATCCTGAAGCCCAAGCGAGAGATAAGCGGTGTCGGGGTGTGTGCTGGCATAGCGGGCAAATATCGCTTGAAGCGTCTTGGTGTTTTCGGTCAAGGGCAACTGGGCTGCATCGCCACTGCTGTAGTTTTTCAGTGAGTGGCTGCTCATTACCTGCGGATGCCCTGCGAGGTAGGCCACGTCGCGGTCGATGCCATTGAAAAACAGTGAGATGACATTGTCCACCTGGCGGATCTCGCGGGTGGTGTTTTCCTGAAAGTCGGCCTGTGCCTGCCCTCGCAGGTTCCAGATCACTGCTGCTGTGCCGAGCAACAGGGGCGCGCTGGCAACGGCAGCGAATGAAATGGTCAGTGTTTTCTTGATGCTCACGGATGCCTCGTTCGCGTGTGAGTGGTGGTTGTACGAGGCTGCGATACCCTGCAGTTGGCAGGAGTTAACAATGAGGGCGGCGATGGGGTGGATGCTCTAGAGCATCCGCCTGTAGCAGCTAGCTCGACCCGGCTGCCCGAGAAGATGCTGCTGGAATGGCGTTGTCAATGGGTGCTGTGAAAGGTTGATCTCCTTTCATTTGATCATGCGTAAAGCATTTAACTAAAATAGTTGACGAATGATTCGCTTCGTGTGATTTTAGGTTCCATATGATCGCTGGCGTCGATGGCGTGACCGAGAGGCGGGGTGTGGTATGCCCAGTCTGCAGGCAGGTCGGCTAAGGGTCATCTAGCCCTGGTGGACGGGTTCAGCCCTGAAACCATTGACCAAGACAGGAAAGTGCTATGAACGACAAAAACTACCAAGAAATCATGGAGCAGGATCGCGCGTCGGTACTGCACCCTTTCACTCAGCTCAAAGACTTGGCCACCGGTAAGATCGACCCCACCGTGATCGTCGATGCCAAGGGCATTCGCGTGACCGACTCCACCGGCCGTCAGTACATCGACAGCTTTGCCGGCCTGTACTGCATGAACCTTGGTTATGGTCGGACCGAAATCGCCGATGCGATTTCTGAGCAGGCACACAAGCTGGGCTTCTTCCACACCTACGCCGGCCACACCACCGATCAGCTGGCTCGCCTGTCGTCGCGTCTGGTCAAGATGGCACCTGGCAAGATGAGCAAGGTGTTCTATGGCCAGTCCGGTTCGGACGCCAACGAAACCCAGGCCAAGCTGGTGTGGTACTACAACAACCTGCGCGGCAAGCCGAACAAGAAGAAGATCATTGCCCGTGAGCGCGCCTACCACGGCAGCTCGATCGTCTCCGGCTCGATGACCGGCATGAGCTTCTACCACAACAACATGGACCTGCCGCTGCCGGTCATCCTGCGCACTGGCGTTCCTCACTACTACTGGGGTTCCAACCCGGGTGAAACCGAGGAGCAGTTCTCTGCTCGCCGTGCAGCTGAACTCGAAGAGCTGATCCTGAAAGAAGGTGCGGACACCATCGGCGCCCTGATTGGTGAGCCGGTGCTGGGTTCGGGTGGTATCGTGCCGCCGCCAAAGGGTTACTGGACCGAGATCAAGCGGGTACTGGACAAGTACGACATCCTGCTGATTGCTGACGAAGTGGTTTGCGGCTTCGGTCGTACCGGCAAGATGTTCGGCTGTGACCACTTCGGTCTCGAGCCAGACCTGATCACCTGCGCCAAAGGCCTGACCTCTGCCTACTTCCCGCTGTCGGCCGTGATTGTCAGCGAGAAGGTATACAAGGTCTTCGAAGACGGCGCAGACAAAGTTGGCCCGTTCTCGCACGGCTACACCTACTCGGGCCACCCGATCGGCCTGGCCACTGCCAACGCAGTGCTGGACATCATCGAGCGGGAAAACATCCCGGAGCATGCTGAGAAGGTTGGCGCCTACTTCCTGCAGAGCCTGAAGGAAACCTTCGGCAATTGCCCGATCGTGGGCGAGGTTCGCGGTATTGGCCTGCTGGCTGCGCTGGAGTTTGTAGCCGACCCTGAGAAGAAGGTCCGCTTCGATGCATCGCTGAAAGTGGGTGCCCGCATTTCCCAGGCTGCCCGCGATCGCAACCTGATCGCCCGTGCAATGCCGCATGGCGATATTCTGGGCTTCTCGCCACCGCTGACCATCACCATCGACGAGGTCAACGAAATCGTCGAGCTGACCCGTCAGGCTGTCGAGCAGGTTGTCGGTGAGCTGCGTGCTGAAGGCGTGATCGCTTAAGCGGGCAGTCCGAACAAGAAGGCGCCAAGTGTGAAGCCTGGCGCCTTTTTTGCTTTCAGACTCATGCGTTATTCATGCCTCCCGCTGTTCCTTGAGGAATTCCTCAATTTCCAGCAGTAATCCTTCAGAGAAATTCTTTGCTGGCATTTCAGCGATCGACACTTGAGTGGCAGTCCCCTGCAGGCCGGTGACCTGCCAAACCCTGTCCATGAGGATGGCGCGCAGGTGATTGTGGTCTCGTGCCCGCAGGCGCACCAGCAGGTCGAGATCGCCGGTGACCAGCAGCACGTCCTGCACCTCGGGGATCTTCCACATCTGGCTCATCACGTCACCGATGTCGTAACCGGGGGTGGCTACCACCGACAGGAAAACAGTCAGCGGGTAACCCAATGCGGCCCAATCCACCTCGGCAGTGTAACCGCGGATGACGCCTGCCTTTTCCAGGCGGCTCATGCGTTCGCTGACAGTGGGGGCGGAGATGCCCAGGTTTCCGGCGATCTGACGCTGAGAGAGCCGGGCGTCGGTCACCAGCACTTTGAGTAGGGCCAGGTCGACCTCATCGAATCCAAAGGTAGGCGTTTCTGGAGCAGTCACCTGGCGGATGGTGGAGTGGGTGGAGGATTTTTGCACGTAGTGCTCCTGAGAGGGGGGCGGGTTTACAAATGTAAGCCTATCACACCGAATGGTAGTAAGAATTTCAAATGCAAAAGAATAAGGGTTTTTAGATCTTTCATGTGAAAGAGATATAGTTAATTGCCTTGCCGTACGAAAGGCATTGTGTAATATTCTCTTTGCGAATGAAGTTGATCGCTCGTGGCCGGGACGAGCGTCAAGGCTACGCAAGACTCCGCTGCAGGACCTCAGGGCCGAGAGCCTCGATTCGTGCCAGCGGTCGCGCTAAGACAAGAGGCTGACTTGAGGAGCCCCTGAATGAATACGTTTGAAGCACACGGTACCGCCGCTGGCGCAGCTGGGCAGATGCCTGCTTCTCTGGAATGGGTGAAACGGCTGGTGGCGATGAACACCGTAAGCCGTCTTTCCAATCTGGAGCTGATCGAAGACGTGCGTGGGTATCTCACCGGGCTGGGTGTCGAATGCACCCTCACGCACCACAAGAGCGGGCAGTGGGCGAACCTTTTCGCCACCATTCCGGCGAGCTCCGGCGTCACCCACGGTGGCATCGTGCTGTCGGGCCATACCGATGTAGTTCCAGTGGATGGCCAGGACTGGCATAGCGATCCGTTCAAGCCTGAGGTGCGAGATGGCAAGCTGTATGGTCGTGGCACCTGTGATATGAAGGGGTTCATTGGTGCCGGCTTGCACCTGGTGCCGGAAATGCTGGGCATGCGCCTGGCCCGGCCGATTCACTTTGCCTTGTCGTTCGATGAGGAAGTGACTTGCCTGGGTGCGCCGCTGATGATCGAAGAGCTGATGAAGCGTGGCATCAACCCAGACGGTTGCATCGTAGGTGAACCGACCAATATGCGCCCGATCATCGCGCACAAAGGTATCAATGCCTATCGCTGCTGCTTCAAAGGCCACGCAGCCCATTCGTCGCTGACGCCGCACGGGCTCAACGCCATTGAATATGCTGCGCGACTGATCTGCTTCATTCGCGACACTGCCGAAGGCTTCCGTCGCAATGGTCCGTTCGACGAGCAGTACGATGTTCCGTTCACCACCGCACAGACCAGCACCATCAGCGGCGGCAACGCGATGAACACTGTGCCGGCTGAATGCAATTTCGAGTTCGAGTTCCGCAACCTGCCGACCCTGGATCCTAAAGTGATCTTCAAGCAGATCGAAGCCTATGCCTTCGATGTACTGCTGCCGAAGATGAAGGCAGAACACCCCGATGCGGCCATCGCCTTCGACATGATCTCCGATGCACCGGGCCTCAACGCCAGCGAGCAGGCGGAAATCACCAAACTGGTACGTGCGCTCACCGGTGACCAGGACAAGCGCAAGGTGGCCTACGGCACCGAGGCTGGCCAATTCCAGGATGCCGGGATCCCCAGCATCATCTGCGGCCCTGGCGACATTCAGCAGGCACACAAGGCCAATGAGTACCTTTCGCTAGACCAGCTGGTTCAGTGTGAAAGCTTCCTGCGCAAAGTGGTACGCAGCGTTTCACTCGATCAATAAGTTCAGGCCAAGCCACTGGTGCAGTGGCTTGTTCAAACCTGACATCCCCCGATTTGTAATGTTCGACCTTAGTTCTGCCTTAAATAAAGTTAATAAAATCAAAGGTGAAAGGTATGCAAAAGCAACCCGTGCACGCATCGTCGGATGCGTCGGCCAGCACCCCTGACGGTGAAGGCACATTGGTTCGCGGTTTGGCGAACCGTCATATTCAGTTGATCGCCATCGGCGGTGCCATCGGTACTGGCCTGTTCATGGGCGCCGGCAAGATGATCCATGTGTCCGGATCGTCAATTGTCCTCACCTACGCCATCATCGGCTTCTTCCTGTTCTTCGTCATGCGTGCACTCGGTGAGTTGCTGCTGTCGAACTTGAAGTTCAAGACATTCGCCGACTTCGCCACCCATTACCTGGGGCCGTGGGCCGGCTTCTTTGTTGGCTGGTCGTACTGGATGACGCTGGTGATTGTTGGCGTGGCCGACTTTATCGTGATCGGTGGTTACTTCAAGTTCTGGTTCCCGGACTTGTCGCCCTGGATACCCGGGATGGGCACGCTGGCCTTCCTGTTCCTGCTGAACATCATGGCGGTCAAGGCTTTCGGGGAAATGGAGTTCTGGTTCGCCCTGATCAAGATCGTCGCCATCGTGTCGCTGATCGTGGCGGCCTTCGTGATGGTCGCCAGCGGGTTCGTCTCGCCCACGGGAGTAACGGCTTCGTTCAAGCATGTGATCGAGCCTGGCACCATGTTCCCGAATGGCATCATGGGTTTCTTCGCCGGTTTCCAGATCGCCATTTTCTCTTTCGCAGGCATCGAGCTGCTGGGTACCACGGCCGCTGAAGCCAAGGACCCCTACAAAACCCTGCCCAAGGCAATCAACGCTGTACCGATCCGCGTGCTGCTGTTCTACGTACTGTCGCTGTCCTGCATCATCGCCGTTTCTTCCTGGGCCATGGTTGCCCCGGACAAGAGCCCATTCGTTCAGTTGTTCCAGATCGCCGGTTTGCCCATTGCGGCAGGTGTGATCAATTTCGTGGTGATCAGTTCGGCCATGTCGGCGGGCAACTGCGACGTGTTCTCTTCCAGCCGCATGCTGTTCGGTTTGTCTTGTGAAGTTGATGCGCCTTCGGTGTTCAAGCGCCTGTCCAAGTCGGCGGTGCCTATGCCTGCGCTGATCTTCTCGTGCTTCTGCATGTTCATGGGCACTGCGCTGCTGGTGTTGATTCCGGACCTGATGACAGTGTTCACCACGGTGTCGACCATCGCGGCGATCCTGTTCATTTTCACCTGGTGCATCATCCTTGGTTCGTACCTGGCCTACCGTGCCAAACGACCTGATCTGCATGAAACCTCGACGTTCAAGATGCCTGCCGGGATCTTCATGTCCTGGGCCTGCCTTGTGTTCTTCGTCTTCGTCCTCGGCCTGCTGGCGCTGGAGCCCGATACGCGCCAGGCACTGGTTTTCATGCCGCTGTGGTTTGTCTATCTGTTCGTGATGTATCGCATTCAGCGCGTCAAAAAGCGCGCGATCAAGCGCGGTCTTTCAGCCGCATCTGTGCAAACAAGTGGTGCCCGCCCGGAAGCAGCGGCAGGCGTCTGAGTGGCCCAACACTCAACGTTTTACGGTAGGAGTCGGTATGAGTGAGAGTGGAAGTGGTTTCCCGTCTCTGAGGCAGTATTTCACTGTCGAAGAGTACGCGGCGAGATTGGTCCGGGTTCGGCAAATGATGCAGCAGCGTGGTGTCGAGTTGCTGATTGTCGCCGACCCGTCGAATATCGCCTGGTTGACTGGGTATGATGGTTATTCGTTCTACAACCACCAGTGCGCGGTGGTCGCAATGGAAGGGGAGCCTGTCTGGTACGGCCGAGGCCTGGACCTGAATGGGGCACGGGCAACGACTTACCTGGCCAATGACAACCTGGTGGGTTACCCGGAGGAATACGTTCAGCGCGACTTGCACCCGATGGAGCATTTTGCCCGGGAAGTGATTCAGGCGCGTGGTTGGGAACGCCGGGTTGTCGGCCTTGAAATGGACAGCTTCTATTTCTCGGCCGCCAGTTTCATGACCCTGCGTAAGTCACTGCCTAATACCACCTGGGTCGATGTCAACAACCTGGTCAACCTGGCCCGTGCCGTCAAGTCCGAGGCGGAGCTTGAGTACATGCGTATTGGTGGCCGCATTCTCGAGAAGATGTACGAGCGTGTGGTCGAAGTGGCCGAGCCGGGTGTGCGCAAGGCTGATGTGGTAGCCGAGATCTACTCCACGGCCATCCGCGGTGTTGACGGGTTTGCCGGTGACTATCCGTCGATCGTGCCGATCGTACCGTCTGGCATCGAAGCAGCTACGCCTCACCTGACCTGGGATGATTCGGTTCTGGTCGCCGGTGAAGGCACGTTCTTCGAGATTGCCGGCGTGTACCGCCGTTATCACTGCCCGGTTTCACGTACGGTGTTTCTGGGTAAGCCGCCGAAGAAGTTCCTCGATGCGGAAAAAGCGGTGGTCGAGGGGATCGAGGCAGGGCTTGAGGTTGCACGGCCTGGCAACACTTGCGAAGACATTGCCCGCGCATTCTTCGATGTCATGGCCAAGCACGGTATCAAGAAGGCAGGGCGTGTCGGCTACCCGGTCGGTCTCAGCTATCCACCTGACTGGGGCGAAAGAACCACCAGCTTGCGCATTGGGGACCAGACGGTCCTGCAACCTGGCATGACGTTCCATTTCATGCCGGGCCTGTGGTTCGACGATTGGGGTATCGAGATCACCGAAACCATTGCGATCACTTCCACTGGGGTGAGTTGCCTTAGCAACGTTCCTCGGAAGATGTTCGTCAAGGAGTAAGTGCTTCCAGGCGCAGGGTAAGTTGGACTGTTCTGACGACTGCCGTACTTGCCCGATGCGTGGATGAAAGGGGAGCTAGAGTGTTACAGACCCCCCGCTTGGCGCTGGCTTCCCGAACTTACGCAAACCTCCGCATTCGCGGAGGTTTGTTTTTTCGGCAAGCATTTTTGATTGAAGAATCAGTCAAGCGTATTTTTCTCTTCATGAGAAATATGGACCTTGAGGATTTGCATATCTTCCGAGCTGTAGTTCAGCACGGTGGAATCGTGCATGCAGCCCGTCAGCTAAACCGCGTACCCTCCAATGTAACGACTCGATCAAGCAGTTGGAAGACCGCTTGAGTGTGGCGCTGTTCCGGCGACAGGGGCGGCATCTAGTGCTTACTGACAATGGGCATGCATTGCTCCGGCATGCACAACGGTTGCTACAGATGCCCGATTTGGCTGAGCAAAAGTTGCAAACTGGTATCGCCGCGGGTGTGCTGCGGCTGGGATCGCTGGAGAGCACGGCGGGGGCCAGGCTGCTACCGTATCTTTCGGCTTATCATCAGCACTTCCCTGAAGTCTGCATCGAGTTGCAGACCGGCATCCACTGATGTGTTGCTGCAAAAGCTTGCGCTTTATGAACTGGACGCTGCATTCGTGGCAGAGCCGTTCGAGCCCGGGCGATGTTCCAGTGCGCCTGCCTTCGACGATGTGTTGACCCTGATCACCGCCAAGGGCGAGGCTGCTATCACGCGGGCGGCCGACCTGCGAGGCATGACGATGGTGGTGTTCCCGCATGGTTGCTCATATCGCCGGCGCTTGGTGGAGTGGTTGGCCGCAGAAGCCGTCTCGCCTGGCAAGCTTCTCGAAATTGGCTCCTACCACGCTATCGTCGCCTGCGTGGCCGCGGGGATGGGGGGGCGGTGTCATCTCCCAGGCGTTGCTCGATCACGCAGTGCTGGGTGCCAGCGTTCAGTGCCATCCGTTGCCGGCTGCATTGGCGAGCAATCGAACGCATCTGGTGTGGCAGGGTGAGATGACTGCGCCTGTGGCAGCTTTCATGCATCTTTTGCAGAGCCCCGAAGCCGCCGCTGAGTGTATGCGGCCAAGGGCTCGCTCCTGAGCCGCAGGTAATGGCCATCTTCGGTGCAGTTGGACAGAATCAGCATGGCAACGAAATCGACCAGCAGCTTCAGCGTCCGGATGCAATCGGCTAGCGCGTCCGTGGCCCGTTCCCTCTTTTGGAGCTGCCGCCCTTATGCCTGGCCTTATGTTGCAGGGCGGCATGCGCGCTGACTATCAAATTTCAGCAGCCTTGCAGGTAGCGTTTGCGAGCGTCAGCTGGCCGGTGCAAGCCCTGGCGTCTGCAACCTGCGCTCCATGAACTTGAGCAGTTCAGCCACCACCAGGGACATTGCCAGGAAGATCAAGGCAACGACCATGAAGGTATAGAGGTATTCATAAGTCTGCGAGCCGATTTCGGATGCTTTGGCGGTGACCTCGGTAAGGCCGATCGCAAATGCGACGGAGGTGTATTTGAGGTTGGTGATCGCTTCGTTGGACCACTGCGGCAGCATCCGACGGATACCTTGGGGCAGCAGGATCAGCCTGAAGCATTTGAACGTGCTCATGCCCATGGCCCTGGCGGCATTCGCTTGGCCACCCGGTATGGAGGTGATTGCCCCACGCAGGTATTCCGACTGATAGGCTGCGGTATTGAGCGCCATAGCGATCAGGGCGGCGCTGAAAGGGGAGAGCACTATCCCTGCAGCTGGCAACCCCAGGTAAATGAATAGCAGTTGCACCAGCATCGGTGTTCCGCGGAACACCTCCACGTAGGTGATCGCAAAAGCTTTCACCAGGCGATTGCCGTACAGGCGCATCCAGGTCAAACAGAGCGCATAAAGGCCACCGAGCGTCATGCTGGCAACCCACAGGGAGAGGGTCACCGGGATGCCTGATGCGATGTCTACGAAGTTATCCTGGCAGAATGTATAGAACGACATGATGGGTCTCCCTGTACTCAGCTGCTGGCGGCGTTCAGGAAACGCAGCACCGTGGCATGTTCCGACTGACTGAACATTTCACCAGGCGGGCCCTGCTCGACTACCTTTCCCCCCTCCATGAAGATGACTTCGTCCGCCGCAGCGCGGGCAAAGGCCATTTCGTGGCTGACTACCAGCATGGTCAGGCCGTCGCTTGCCAGTTGCTTCATGACATTCACGACTTCGGTCTTCAGTTCGGGATCCAGCGCCGATGTCGGCTCGTCGAACAGGATGACCTGCGGCTCCATCGCTAACGCCCGGGCGATCGAGACCCGCTGTTGCTGGCCGCCGGACAGCTGGGCGGGGTAGTAATCAGCTCTTGCGTTCATCCCGACCTTGGCCAGCATGTCCATGGCCAGTTCTTCGGCCTCACGGCGCGGGCGCCCGAGGACCTTGTGCGGGCCGATCGCCACATTCTGCAGAACCGTCAGATGTGAAAACAGGTTGAAGTCCTGGAACACGAAGGCGAGTCGTTGCCGAATGCTGTCCAGATTCTTTTCGGTCAACATTTCGCCGCCCAGGATGACGCGACCGCTGTCAGGTGGATTGAGATGGTTGATACAGCGCAGCAAGGTTGACTTACCGGTACCGGAAGGGCCCATGATGACCTTGCTCTGACCCTTCTCCAGCGTCAGGCTGACGCCATTGAGCACAGGGATACCAGCATAGGTCTTGATGATGTCGTGGACTTCGAGAATCTTCTGTACGTTGTTCATGTCGCTGTACTCATCCCAGGAATTGATATGGCCTTGTTCAAGCGGGCGAAAGCCCAGTTGCCGAAACGGTTCATGAGGAAGTAGGTGAGCGCCACAGCGGCGAAGACCAGCAGGACGTTACCCTGTGTGCTGGAGATGATGTACTTGGCTTGACGGGTGAGCTCCACGACGCCGATCACATAGGCCAGCGATGTGGCCTTCAGCTGAGAGGAAAACTCGTTTCCCCAGGGCAGGATGGTGTGGCGTGCGGCGCTGGGCAGAATTACCCAGCGCACGGCTTGCCATTTCGACATCCCCATCGCTCGGCCAGCCAGCATCTGGCCGACCGGTACATTGAGTATCGCACCGCGAAAGATCTGCGATTGATAGGCCCCTGAGCTCAGGCCGAGGGCGACCCCGGCCGACCAGAAGGGTGACAGGGAAACGTACTCCGACCCACCGTGATAGACCAGCAGCAGCAATACTACAGGGGGGATGCCGCGAAAGATGCGTTCATAAAGACCCACTGCGACCTTGAGAGGAAGCGGGCCGTAGATCTGCAGTAGGGCGATTGTCACGCCAATGGCGCAGCCTAAGGTCAGCACTACTGCCAGCAAAGAGAGTGCGACCATGGCGCCGTCCAGCAGGAACGGCAGGTTTTCGATCAGCAAGTTCATGACAGGCTCCACGAAGG
The DNA here is from genome assembly GCF_042956345.1 of Pseudomonas sp. NPDC008258. Classification (NCBI taxonomy): domain Bacteria; kingdom Pseudomonadati; phylum Pseudomonadota; class Gammaproteobacteria; order Pseudomonadales; family Pseudomonadaceae; genus Pseudomonas; species Pseudomonas sp. NPDC008258. Next base: position 12,070 of record NZ_JBIBGE010000009.1, on the reverse strand, counting down.
GGCAGCTATCGACTGCCCCTGGCAAAGTTATTCGGCTGTGTAACCTGGTATCGGCGCTTTGTAGGACTGCACATAGTCCGGCATGTACGCCGGGATTGGCCTGATGGTCGACTGGGGAGAATACTGGTGGACAATTTTTTCCCACTGACCCGAGCGATTGAGAGCCAGGATCCCGGCATTGAGCTTGGGTAGCAGGCCTTTTGGATCACCTTTTTTCACTGCCAGGGCTTGTGGCTGATTCTGGATGATGGTCCCGGCAATTTTGATTGGCTGGCCTTTGGCAATCAGGTCTTCCGCCGTGTCAGTACTGGTGACGACTGCTTGCAGGCGGCCGGCATGCATGTCTTCGATCGCGGTGATCAGGTCTTCATAGCTGCGCAGGGTCACGCCTACATCGTTCTTCACCAGATTCCTGTTGAGCCACTCGAACTGCGTTCCACCACCTTGAGCGCCGACGCTGGCGTTGCAGCACAGTGCGGTCACGACATTCTTGTCGGAATTGCGCGGGATCAGCACCTCATCATTGTTCTGCCACCATGGGATGGCGAAATCGAGCACTTTGGCTCTGGTTTCGGTGACATTCAACCCGGTGACGATCAGATCGATTTTCTGACCGGCCAACGAAGGGATCAGTGAAGGCCATGGCAGGTCTTGAAACTCGACCTCCAGATCTTGCGATTTGGCGATCTCTTTCATGGCATCGATGGCAATGCCTTTGACCTCGCCTTTCTCTACATAGGCCCATGGTGGGAATGAAGCCTCGATGCCAGCAATGACCTTATCTGCGGCGTGTGTCATGCCACTCCAGATTCCCAGAGTGAGTGTCGCTGCCAGGAACAAACGGTTCATGAAACCTCCAATTATTGATTTGGTTCTCGGGTGTCTGAACAAATCATCGCGTGCGCACATGCACTTGAACGGGCAAGTGGGGTGAGGCGTAACCGATGCGATTGGGTTTTCGGCAGAGTGCTGAATGTGTGATGGCGTCCCCATGGAAGAGAACAGTCGTTAGTTTGTTATTTTATTTATGAATACTGGCGTGCGTGAGTCGGTATTTGATAATTTTTTACTTTATTGTTGTTTCAAAGGCAAGGTTCGTCGCTTGGTTTGTTCTATTTAGCGATGATTTTCTATGGATTTATCTTTCGTTTATTTTTGTGGTCGGGGCGTAAGCCCCGGCCAGCCACCCCTTTAGATGACGTTGTCCTTGGTCAACTGGTTGATCTGTCCCACGCTGTAGCCCAGCTCAGCCAGAATCGAAGACGAATGCTGCCCGACTGCCGGAACATCGCCCATGCGTGGCTCGAACGCCGAGCTGCGTCCTGGGGGCAGCAGTGCGGGTAAGGTGCCCGCCGGGCTACCCACCTCACGCCAGCGATCGCGGGCCTTGAGCTGTGGATGCTCCCACACGCCGGCCATCTCGTTGACCCTTGCATTGGCGATCTGTGCTTCATCCAGGCGTTGCACCACGGCGTCGGCGCTGAGGCTGGAGAACAGGTCGAGAATGATCTGTCGCAGCTCTGCCCGGTTGGCCGAGCGCAGTGGGTTGGTGGCAAAGCGCGCGTCATCGGCAAGCTCCGGCAGTTGCAATACGCACTCGCAGAATGACCGCCACTCGCGCTCGTTCTGCAGCCCCAGCATGACCACGCCGCCGTCGCCCGCATTGAACGGGCCGTAGGGGTAGATGGTGGAGTGTGAAGCGCCGGCCCGTGGTGGTGGCGGAGCGTCGTTGTAGGCGTAGTACAGCGGATAACCCATCCACTCTACCAGGCTCTCGAGCATTGAGATGTCGACACGGCTACCAGTGCCGGTCTTGTCGCGCAGCAGCAGCGCACTGAGAATGTTGGTGTAGGCGTACATGCCGGCGGCAATGTCGGCAATCGAACAACCGGCCTTGGCCAGTTGGTCTTCGCCCTGGCCGCCGGTCACCGACAGGAAACCGCCCTCGCTCTGGATAAGCAGGTCGTAGGCTTTCTTTTTCTCGTAAGGACCGCCGACGCCATAACCAGAAATGTCACAGACGATCAGGCGCGGAAAGCGCTCCTTCAGGATCTCGTAGTCTAGCCCCATGCGCGCTGCCGCACCTGGCGCCAGATTCTGGATCAGCACATCGGCGTCCTCCAGCAGCTTAAGCAGGATTTCCTTGCCTTCGGCAGCCTTGAGATCCAGGCCCAGGCTCTCTTTCGAACGGTTGGTCCAGACGAAGTGGGAGGATAGACCATTGACTCGGGTATCGTAGCCGCGGGCGAAATCACCGCTGCCTGGGCGTTCTATCTTGATAACTCGGGCGCCGAGGTCTGCAAGTTGACGGGTGCAGAAGGGGGCCGCGATTGCGTGCTCCAGGCTGATGACTTTGACGCCGTCCAGCGGCCGGACAGTGTGTGAATTGTTCATTGATAATCTCCCGTTGCAACGCCAGCCGTCTGGCGGCTGGCCGGACAGTCAGTTGAGAGTGGCATGCGCTGCCTGAGCGAGAATTTGCTCGGCTCGCAGCACCACCGGGCGATCGATCATCTGGCCGTCGATCGTGGCCACGTTGCTGTCTGACGCGCGCTGGACAATTGCGGTGGCCCAGGCGATCTCGTCTTCGGTAGGCAGGTAGGCGCGTCGTACCGGGGCGACTTGGCGAGGGTGAACGCAGAGCTTGCCGGTGAAGCCCAGGGAGCGGGCATATTCAGCTGCATGCAAGGTCACTGACTCATCGAGGATATTGGTCGTAACCCCGTCGATGGGGCTGGCGATCTGGCTTGCTGCGGAAGCCAGCACCAGTTGAGAGCGTGCGAACAGTTGTGCCTGGTTGTCGTCAGACTTGATCTGCACGTCTGCAGCAAAATCGACATTGCCGAAGGCCAGACGGGCAACGCGGGGAGAGGCAGCGATCTGTGGCGCGTTGAGGACACCCTTGGCGGTTTCGATCAGGGCCACGATCAGAATTCCGTCGCCGAATGTGGCAACGGTTTCGGCAATGTCCTCAGGGGTTTCGGCCTTGGGCAGCATGACTACACGCGCAAGTCCGGCAAGGGCGTGTACGTCTTCCTCGAACGCCGGGGTCATGCGTGGGTTGATGCGTACGACCGTCGGCAGGGTCGGGTTGCTCAGGAGCCAGGTCCGCACGTTTGCTCGCGCTTGCGTTTTCTCGGCTGTTGCGACGGCATCCTCAAGGTCGATGATGACGATATCGGTGCCAGACTCATGGGCCTTCTGGAAGCGTTCAGGACGGTTGCCTGGTACGAACAGGAACGAAGTGGCGCCATTGATGACGGTGTGCAGCGACATGATTCTTATCCTCTGAGGCGACGCAGGCGCCGCCCCGTGCATCAGTGGTCAGGAACGCTCGATAAGGCTGGCGATCCGCAGAGCGCGGTTCATCTCGTTAAAGACGATGTTGTAACCCTCGTCGAAGCCCATGCCGGGCTTGGCCAGCATCTGGCTAACGCCGGTTGCCACGCCGATATGGGCGGTGGTACGCGCCGACTGGTCCGTCTCTGCGCAGGTGCCGCCGAGTACCGGGCCGATACCGTATTTGTGGCAGTCGAGGATGGCGTCGATGGAGTTGTGAATCGAGCCCAGGTCCGGGGTCTTGATTTGCACCATGTCGGTAGCACCGGCGGCTGCGAACAGGTGGACATCCTCGGCCGTGTTGGCCCATTCATCGGCAATGATCGACACCTTGCTGCCACGCGATTTCAGCGTTTGTCGCAGATTCGCCATGGCTTCGATCTGAGCGTCGCGGTTGCCGGCATCGAGTGGGTGTTCGATGCGCAGTTCGTGGTCGCCTGCAGCACGTTCCAGCTTCTGGATGATTGTGGCGGTGTGCTCGATCGAGCCTAGTGCCACGCTGCCGATCAGGCCATACACGTCGATGTGGAGGATGGGTTTGTAGCTTTCGCTGACGCGCAGTTGGCCGATGCGTGCGCGCAGCCAGCCGATGTACTCTTCCAGCGCGACGCCGTCGGTGCCTACCAGGCTTGGTGTGTTGATCAAGCCATGGGGAAGGACCGGGACGCTCTTGAGGATCATCTTGTCGACGGTGGTATAGCGTTCATCGCCGCACTGGCCGTAGATCGGTACCGCAGCCAGTGGGCGACTGATGTCCCATTCGTCCTTGATCACCTGAGCCATCAGGTGGTGACCAGCGGCATGCGCCGCAGCATTGAGCAGTGCCTGGGAAACGCCATAGGCAGCAGCCCGCTTGCTGTCGAACAGTTCATCCACCAGGCGTTCGGTGGCGATCGCTGCTTCACGGAAACCGTTCACCGGCATACCCACCAGGCGAGGCCCCAGTTCCTGTTCGATCTGCTGGGCGAGGGCGGCGGCGTGGAAGCGTGGCTCACGGCCGCCCACGCCGGTGTACTGCACGCTCGCGCAGTCGCCGTGGGCGATGTAACCGTCGCTCAGCACCAACATCACCGAGACGGCTTCGGAGGGCTCGCGAACCGCTTTGAAGCCAGGGGTCACAGGGACGCCCAAGTAAGCCGAGCCATCCCTTACTGCACCCGCCTTGATCGCGGCTTGGTCATCGAAAAAGAACGAACCTACGCCAGGGGACGCAATTACCTTGGCGATTGTGAGCGGAGTAGCCATTTCAACCTCTTCGAGATGTCGCGAATAATCGCGTCCATTGATATTTGGCAAGTGGCGCTCCCGATTCAGGGCCGGTGAGCGCCAGTTCGTCAGGTTGCGAGTCAGAGCGCAGACTGGTTGATCAGCTTGAGTTGGGTGTAGGCGAGCACGCCTTCGCTGCCGCCTTCGTAGCCGTAACCACTGTTACCCAAGCCACCCAGCGCAACGTCGGGCAGGGACGGGGCCGTCTGGTTGATGCCCAGGTTAGAAGCGTTCAGCTTCGCCACGACCTCGTTGCGTACTCGCAGCGAATCGCTGAACAGGTACGCAGCGAATGCATAAGGTGCTGCGTTGGCATGCTCGAGGGCTTGCTCAAGCGAGGCGACTTTCTGCACGGTGGCAATCGGGCCAAAAGGTTCTTCGAAGAGGATCTTGGCGTCGCTAGGTACATTGCTGAGAATGGTTGGCTTGAAGAAGAAGCCGGGGCGGTCGACTTGGTAGCCACCCGTCTCGACCACTGCACCTTTGCTGACCGCATCCTCGATCAGCGCCTTGAATTCGGCGATACGACCTGCATGGGCAACAGGGCCGAGGGTGGTGCCGTCTTCGAGGCCGTGGCCCAGCTGGTAGGACTCGGCCTTTGCGACGAGACCCTGAACAATCTTGTCATGCAGGCTTTCATGAACCAGGTAGCGAGTAGGCGCGACGCAGGACTGACCGGCGGTGCCGAACTTGGCGGGTGCCGTGACCTGGATGACGCGCTCTGGATCGGCGTCCTCCCAAACGATCACCGGGGCATGGCCACCCAGCTCAAAGACACAGCGCGTTAGATTGCGCGCCGCTTGGGCGGCCAAGAGCTTGCCGACATGGGTGGAGCCAGTGAACGAGACGATCTTGACCTCAGGTGCGGCAAGCAGTTGCTCACTCACTGCGGCAGGGTCGCCGTACACCAGGTTCACAACCCCGGCCGGGATACCCGCATCGACGATGGCACGAATGATCACGGTGGCACTGTATGGCGTGAACTCAGACGCTTTGAGCACTGCCGTGCAACCGGCGGCCAGCGCAGCACCCAGCTTGCGGGCAATCAGCACGGCCGGGAAGTTCCACGGGGTGATCGCTACTGCCACTCCCAGTGCGGTGGGTACTGAAAGACGCGTGCTGCCTTCGACGATGCCAGTGTGGACTTTGCCGAAGACGCGCGAAGCCTCTTCGCCGTTCCAGCCGAATGCTTCGATCGCGCGCCCGGCTTCGCCGTAGGCATCTGCCTTGGTCTTGCCACCTTCCAGCAACAAGGCATTGGCAAGCTCATCGACGCGTTCCGCCAGCAGGGCCGAAACCTTCTTCAGCAGCAGCCCGCGGTGGACGGCAGGGGTTCGGCTCCACGCCGGGAATGCTGCGTCGGCCGCTTTGATTGCTGCATCGACCTGACTTGCGCTGGCCAGGCTGACAATGCCAAGGATCTCGCCGTTGCCAGGGTCCACGTTGTCGCGTTTGCCCGCGCTGCCCTCCTGCCATTGGCCATTGATGAAGAGATGTGCATCCAGGTTCTTAGCGGGCATAGCGGACTCCGAAGTATCAGTCGATGGGCATCAGCGCCAGGGTTCGGCGGTTATTTTTGGATATCGTGCCGAGAATTTCATTCGCATGATCGATTCTACACAACGCTTTTCAAATGACAAGAGTTCTGTTGTAAACCCTTTCTTATGAAAGATATTGATTCAAAGTTGTTTTTTTATGTGGAGTCCTCCTAGAGCGCTTTATGAGCCCTCAGGCCTCTTCGTTAAGCCTTGACCGCTGCAGCTCTGTTGCAGCGGTCTTTTTTATCCGGCTGTGTGCGGCTTCAGGCGTCGCCGCGCAGCAGAATGCGTTCGCTCCAGTACTGCGGGCCGGTTTGATGCACCGAGGTGCCTTGGCTGTCGACTGCCACGGTAACGGGCATGTCCTTCACCTCGAACTCATAGATGGCTTCCATGCCAAGGTCCTCGAAGGCCAGCACGGTCGACTTGCGGATGGCTTGCGCCACCAGGTAGGCGGCGCCGCCGACGGCCATCAGATACACCGCCCGGTTGTCCTTGATGGCCTCGATTGCCGCAGGGCCGCGTTCGGATTTGCCGATCATGCCAAGCAGGCCGGTCTGTTCCAGAATTTGCCGGGTGAACTTGTCCATGCGGGTGGCAGTTGTGGGCCCGGCAGGGCCGACCACTTCGTCACCTACCGGATCGACGGGGCCAACGTAGTAGATGAACCGGCCTTTCAGGTCGACGGGCAGTGACTCACCCCGGTTTAGCATTTCCACCATGCGCTTATGCGCCGCATCGCGACCGGTCAGCATCTTGCCATTTAGTAGCAGTGTCTCGCCCGGTTGCCAGCTGGCGATGTCCTCCGGGGTCAGGCTGTCCAGGTCGATGCGGCGTGCGCTGGGGCCGGCCTCCCAGACGATCTCGGGGTAGGCGTCAAGCGAAGGTGCTTGCAGCTCGGCGGGGCCGGAGCCATCAAGCACGAAGTGAGCATGCCGAGTTGCCGCGCAGTTGGGGATCATGCAGATGGGCAAAGATGCTGCGTGGGTGGGGTAATCGAGGATCTTCACATCCAGGACCGTAGTGAGTCCGCCCAGGCCCTGTGCACCAATCCCCAGTTGATTGACCTTCTCGAACAGCTCCAGGCGTAACTCCTCGATCCGGTTCGCAGGGCCGCGGGCCTTTAGCTGGTGAATATCGATAGCCCCCATCAGGCTCTCCTTGGCCATCACAGCAGCTTTTTCCGCAGTACCGCCTATGCCAATGCCGAGCATGCCAGGAGGGCACCATCCGGCACCCATCGTTGGCACCGTCTTCAACACCCAGTCAACGATCGAGTCGGAGGGGTTGAGCATGGCCATCTTTGACTTGTTTTCCGATCCACCGCCTTTGGCAGCGATGTCGATTTCGACGGTCGCGCCCGGTACCAGCGAGTAGTGAATGATTGCCGGCGTATTGTCGCGCGTATTGGGGCGTCGGCCTGCGGGGTCGCTCACGATCGATGCGCGCAGCACGTTCTCTGGCAACTGGTAGGCGCGGCGTACACCCTCATTGATCATGTCGTCGACGCTCAGGCCAGAATTCTCCCAGCGAACTTGCATGCCAACGCGTACGAATACCGTGACGATGCCGGTGTCCTGGCAGATAGGCCGGCGACCGGTCGCACACATGCGTGAGTTGATCAGGATCTGCGCCATTGCATCCTTGGCAGAGGTTGACTCTTCGCGCAGGTAGGCGCCATGCAAAGCTTCGATGAAATCGGTGGGGTGGTAGTACGAGATGTACTGCAGCGCGTCCGCCACGCTCTGGATCAGGTCTTCGCTTCGGATGACAGCAGCGTTGTTGGGGGGGGTGTTGGCGTTATCGTCCGGATGCATAGAAGGATCTCGAATTGCGAGTATGGTCATTTGATTTGTTTTTTTTAGATTAGCTTTTCCTTTGCAATTTATATTGCAGCAAATAATTTCAAATGAGAAGATTTTGTGAGTTTTAGATTCCTTTGCTATCGCGGAATGTCAACAGGATGACGCTAGGGCGCTGGACGCGGGGAGGTGCATAGCTCGGGTTGATCGCACACCAGGAATTATCATGACCATGAACATCAAGGACTTGGCGCTTTTTGTCGAAATCGCCAACGCGCCGAGTCTCAGCCTTGGGGCCAAACGGGCGCTACTGTCACCTGCCGCAGCCAGTGCGCGGATCAAGGCGCTCGAACTGGAGGTGAACGCTCAGTTGCTCTATCGCAATAGTCGCGGGGTGATGCTCACGGATGCCGGATCACGGCTGCTGGTACACGCCAGGCTCGTCATGCAGCAGCTCGAATGCTTGAAGTCCGAGTTTGCTGAGCCAGGCGTGGGCAGCTTTGGGCGCATCAAGGTCGTCGCCGATACGATTGCGGTCATCGATGCCTTGCCGATAGCGCTAAGACGTTTTCGAGCGGATTTTCCAGGTGTGGATATAGAGCTTCAGGAGCGCAATTCAGTGGATGTCCTTGGCGACATTCTGGAGGGGGCCGCGGATATTGGAATCACCACTGGCCCTGTCAGTGGTCCGGTGTCAGCCATCGGCCTGGAGGTCATTCCGTTCAGCACTGAGCGTCTGGTGCTGGCTGTGGCCGCAGATCATCCGCTGAGTAGAAACAATAGCGTGACGTTAGCTGACGCCTTTCTCTATTCCCATGTCAGCTTGCCGGCGGGAAGTCCGCTGCATGAGCTCCTGAAAAAGCACGCGAGCCAGCTCGGCTGCGAGTTTGCTCCACCCCTTCAGGTGGCCAGCTTCGAGGCCGTCAGCAGAATGGTAGAGGCGGGGGTTGGCGTTGCGATATTGCCTCAATCACTCGGCAGAAGGTACCGCAAGGCCATGAGCCTCCACATCAAGGAGCTTTCGGAGCCGTGGGCGGTGTTGGAGCGCAGCGTTGTTTTCCGAGATTTCAGCGCACATCCAGGCTACTCCAAATCACTCATCACCTTACTGCGTTCCCTTCATTGACCGCTTCACTCCGAGGTCTACAGCATCCAAATGTTGCTGTGGGAGGAGTGCGACAATGGTGCGGTTGACAATTTGGGTAGAAACAAATTGTTACTAGATAGGTAGCCTGCTACCATTCACAATCCGTGAGATACGATGTCTGTCATATGTATGACTAGTTGAGCTCGCTGCAATCAGTGCAGCGCGCTCTGGAAAGTCGACGAGAGCAGTGCCTGAGCCTGCCGATGAGCACATTTCATGGGTCTGAGTGATTAGTCATAGGTAGACCTGCATGTTGTTAGCCAAACAAACCTCGCGAAGGAAGTTCCTGCTTTCGTCGCTGATCGCCTTGCCCGCGATGGGCATCACCGTCAACGGCCTGAGTGCCGCGCTGGCGGCAGAAATGGCGGCGCCGAGCCTCGAAAGCTACACCCCGTGTTTCTTCACTCCGGCCGAATGGACCTTCATCCTCGCCGCCTGCGATCGCCTGATCCCCGCCGACGGCCGTGGCCCCGGTGCGCTGGAAACCAATGTGCCGATCTTCATCGACCAGCAACTGGCCGGTGACCTGGGCAGCGAGATCTATCTGGAAGGCCCGTTCGACCTGAATGCCCCGGCCACCCTGGGCTACCAGCTGCCGTACACCCCGCAGCAGGTCTACCGCAAAGGTATCGCCGCGCTGGAAAGCTGGTGCCAGGCCACCCACGGCCAGCACTTTGCCCTGCTGGAGCTGGGCAAGCGCGATGACGTGTTGAAGAAACTGCAAGCCGGCCAGGTCGACTTCGCCGCCCATGGCGAAAGTGTACTCAAAGCCAAACTGTTCTTCGGCGAACTGCTCAACCACAGCCGTCAGGGCTGGCTGGCCGACCCTATCTACGGCGGCAACAAAGGTATGAAGGCGTGGATCGCCATCGGCTTCCCCGGTGCCCGCGCCAGCTATCTGGAATGGGTCGCCCAGCACAACGTCCCGTACCCCCTCGGCCCGGTCAGTCTGACCGGCCAACGCGGTTGATCCCTTCGCTTCGAGTTACAGCATTCAAGGTTTTTTATGGCAAATATTACCAATGACGAAGTCGACGTCGCCGTCGTCGGCCTGGGTTGGGCCGGCTCGCTGATGAGCATCGAGCTTGCCCAGGCAGGCTTGAAAGTGCGCGCCTTCGAGCGCGGTGAAGACCGCACCAACGCCGATTTCGCCTACCCGAAACCGGCTGACCAGTACGCCTACGGCGTGCGCAACAAGATCATGGTCACGCCCAAGGACGGCGCGCTCACCGTGCGCCACAACCTCAACGGCACCGCCTTGCCGACCCGCCAGTGGGGCGCCTTCGTGCCTGGCACCGGCGTCGGTGGCTCGGGCCTGCACTGGACCGGCGTACTGATCCGCCCTACGCCGACCGACATCAAGCTCAAGACCTACGCCGACCAGGCCTATGCCCCGGGCATCCTGCAAAGCGACATGACCATCGGCGACTTCCCGTTCACCTGGGACGAGATCGAGCCGTACCTCGACAAGTTCGACAAAATCTGCGGCCTGTCGGGCAACACCGGCAACCTCAACGGCCAGATCCTGGTAGGCGGCGACCCGTTCGAAGGCCCGCGCTCCAACCCGTACCCGCTGCCCGCGCTGGAAGATACGCTGAACAATAAAATGTTCGCCGACGCCGCGCGCAAGCTGGGTTACCACCCGTTCCCCAACCCCTCGGCCAACGTGTCGCGGGCCTGGAAGAACCCCTACGGCAACCAGATCGCGCCGTGCAACTACTGTGGCTACTGCAGCAAGTACCCGTGCCTGAACTACTCCAAGGCCTCGCCGCAGACGGCGGTGATGGACGCGCTCAAGCGCATGGACAACTTCGACTACCGGGTCAATGCCAACGTCCTGCGCGTGGAACTGCACCCGGACGGCAAGACCGCCAAGGGCATCACCTACGTCGACGCCCAGGGCAACGAGGTGTTCCAGCCCGCGAAGATCGTCGTGCTGGCGGCGTTCCAGTTCGTCAACGTGCGCCTGATGCTGCTGTCGGGCATCGGCCAGCCGTACAACCCGGTCACCCGCAAGGGCACCATCGGCCGCAACTACGCGTTCCTCAGCAACGGCGGCGCCACGCTGTTCTTCAAGGACAAGCACTTCAACCCGTTCGCCACCGCCGGTGCCACCGGGCAGATGTTCAACGACGTCTCCCCAGGCAATTTCGACGGCCCGTCCCTGGGCTTCATCGGCGGCGCCAAGATCCACAGCTCGCAAGCCACCGGCACGCCGATCGGCACCGCGTTGCCTTCCGGCACCCCGGAGTGGGGCCAGGGCTGGAAGGAAGGCATGCAGGACTGGTACGGCCACTCGATGAAGATCAGCATCTCCACCGGCTGCATGTCGTACCGCGACCACTATGTCGACCTCGACCCGACCTACAAGGACCCGTGGGGCCAGCCGCTGCTGCGCATCACCTTCGACTGGAAGGAGAACGAGCTCAAGCTGCAGCAGCACCTGCGCAAGATCGTGCTGGACATCACCAAGGAACTGAACCCAGACAGCTACAGCGAAAGCTTCCTGGGCATGGACTCGCACTGGGATATCACCAAGTACGTGTCCACCCACAACGTCGGTGGCGCAATCATGGGTGACTCGCCGGAAACCAGCGCGCTCAACCGCTACCTGCAGAGCTGGGACGTGCATAACGTGTTCGTGCCGGGCGGCAACGCCTTCCCGCAGAACTTCCAGGCCAACCCGACTTCCATGATCGGCGCCCTGACCTTGTTCGCGGCCCAGGCCATCAAGGACCAGTACCTGAAGAACCCTGGCCCGCTGGTGCAGGCGTGAGGAGCGAGAACATGACAATCAAATCCCGTTCCATCCTGTCGATCGTGCTGGGTGTCGCCGTACTGGCCGCCGTGCTGGCGTGGATCGTCGCCGGCCTGCTCAACCGGTCCGGTGACGCCTCCGCGCAGTTGACCCAGGCCGTGACCCCGGCGCTGATCGAGAAAGGCGCCTACCTGGCCCGTGCTGGTGACTGCGTGGCCTG